>JBJXGJ010000016.1:0-22805 GCA_046153805.1 Ferruginibacter sp.
GTAAAACGATAAATGAGCCAACGCGGTAAATAAACAATAATATTAAAGTAAATATTATTTTCTTACGCAATTCCTCAATACTCCAGATATTCTTAAGTGTAGTTATGAACTTCTTCACAGAATTAATTTCGGTTTTTGTGATGTACTAAAAAAGAAAAAACGCAAATTCAAACCTGCCTTGCAGCGGCAGGTACGTTGGGCAAATATCGGTAAATTATTTCACTATTTCTACAGTTCCACCTGCTGCTTCAACAGCAGCCTTTGCTTTTTCACTTACTGCATTCACTTTAAAAGTATACTTCCCGGTTATTTCACCATTACCAAGAAGCTTAACATTATCATTCTGACTAATCAAACCGTTGATATATAAATTAGCTAAGCTAAATTCTGTAATACCATACTTCTCAGCGTAATGATCAATTTTTCCAATATTAAGCGCTACGTACTCTATACGGTTAATATTTTTAAATCCACGTTTTGGAACTCTACGTTGAATTGGCATCTGACCACCTTCAAAACCAGGTTTGCTTTTATAACCTGCACGGCTCTGACCACCTTTATTACCTTTTGTAGAAGTACCACCTTTGCCACTTGCTTCACCACGACCAATCCTGATGGCCTTATGTGTCGAGCCTTTCGCAGGTTTAAGAGAATGTAAATTCATAATGCTTTAATTTTTTACTTTCGCCTCGAAAGCATTCGGGGCTCGCTTGTTTATAAATATATTTAGTTGCTAATAAAGCTAATTGGCTAATCGAATCTAAAAGATGTAAAAGCATTGGCAAATTATCACATTCGCTAATTGGCTAATTATTATGCTTCTTCCACTTTTACCAGATGACTTACTTTCGTAATCATACCTAAAATCTGTGGAGTTGCTTCTTTTTCTACCGTTCTGTGCATTTTTGTAAGACCCAATGCCTGCATTGTTCTTTTCTGGCGCTCTGATCTATCAATAACACTTTTTACCTGAGTTACTTTTACTTTTTTCATTACAATTATTTTTGTCTAATATCTTGTATCTAAATACTTGATACTCGTTTATCCGTTAAAAACTTTCTTTAAAGAAATATTTCTTGTTCTTGATATCGCAATTGGTTCACGCAGAGTAGCCAAGGCTTTAAAAGTAGCTTTCACCACGTTTGTAGGATTAGCAGAACCAAGATTTTTTGCTAAAATATCTGTGATTCCTGCGGACTCCAAGACCGCACGCATACTCCCTCCAGCAATAACACCAGTACCATGGGCAGCTGGTTTGATAAGAACTTTTGCCGCACCCTCTTTACTTAACTGTTCGTGTGGAATAGTACCATGCATAATAGGAACCTTAATTAGGTTTTTCTTAGCATCTTCTATTCCTTTGGTAATAGCTTCTTGCACTTCCTTTGCTTTCCCTAAACCATGACCAACAACACCTGCACCGTTACCAACTACCACCAAAGCAGAAAAACTAAATGCACGACCACCTTTTGTTGTTTTTACAACACGATTAATAGCCACCACTTTCTCCTTCAACTCAAGATCACCGGCCTTCATTTTATTTACAATTACGTTTGACATTATCTGTATTTTCGATTTTAGAATGTTATTGGGGGATTATCAAAATTTCAATCCACCTTCTCTTGCACCTTCAGCTACTGCTTTAATACGACCATGATAAATATAACCACTACGATCAAAAACAACTTTTTCTATTCCTAATTCAACAGCTTTTCTGGCTATAGACTCTCCAACCATTTTACTCTTTTCTGTCTTTGGTGCCTTTTGAGCAGTAATATCTTTTTGTCTTGAAGACGCACCGGCAATTGTAGTTCCAGTTTCATCATCAATCAACTGAGCATATATATCAGAATTGCTTCTGAAAACAGTAAGGCGTGGAGTTGATGCAGTACCGCTTATTTTCTTACGAATGCGATAACGGATTTTTTGTCTTGCCTGTGATTTATTGTTCATTTTAGTTTATTTTGCAATCTCCGATACTGCCGGAAATCTAATTAATTATTATTTACCTGCTGACTTACCTGCTTTTCTTCTTAACACCTCACCCACAAATTTAACACCCTTTCCTTTGTATGGCTCAGGCTTGCGCAGGCTTCTTATTTTTGCACTCACAGCACCTAACAATTGCTTGTCAATGCTCTCCAAAGTAATAATCGGATTTTTACCTTTCTCCTGTATGGTAGTTACTTTTAACTCTTTTGGAATTTCTACCAAAATATTGTGGGAATAACCTAAAGCTAAATCAAGGATATTTCCTGCATTTGCAGCTTTATAACCAACACCAACCAATTCAAGTTGCTTTGTATAACCCTCTGTAACGCCCTTTACCATGTTACTGATAAGTGAACGATACAAACCATGCATAGCACGATGACGGATTTGATCTGTAGGGCGCTTAAATTCAACAATATTGTCATTGATCTCAACAACAATGTCACGATCAATTGATTGTTTCAGCTCGCCTTTTGGCCCTTTCACAGAAACCTCGTTGTTTTTACCAAGGCTAATGGTAACGCCAGATGGAATCTCAACCGGCTTTTTTCCTATACGACTCATAATTCTAATTTGAAAATGAAAAAAATTTGGAAACTGAAAATAAAACTTGATAGTGTTCAGCCTGTATAGTCGGCTTAATTGTCATTCTGTTTTTAGGACTGAGATCAATTTCCAAAACCCCAGAAATATATTGTTTAATAAATGTTGCAAAGAACTTCTCCGCCAACATTTTGCACTTTCGCTTCTTTATCTGTCATAACACCTTTAGAAGTTGAAATGATTGCAACACCCAATCCGTTCTTCACTCTCTTAAATTCATCTGGCTTTGCATAGGTACGCAAACCTGGACGGCTTACTCTCTCTAAACTTTGAATGGCAGGTAACTTGGTATTAGCATCATATTTCAAAGCTATTTTAATTAAACCTTGCTTTTTATCTTCCTCAAATTTATACTTAAGAATATAACCCTTATCGTATAAAATTTCTGTAATTCTTTTCTTTAAATTGCTTGCAGGTATTTCAACAATACGGTGATTAGCCATTTGGGCGTTTCTAATTCTTGTTAAATAATCTGCTATCGGATCAGTAACCATTGTTCTATTTTGTTAAGTTAATTTAATATTTTTTCAATGCGATATCCATTCCTATTCCCTCTTTGGGGGCTAGGGTGCTTAGTATTACCAGCTTGCCTTAGTAACTCCGGGAATTTTTCCTGCAAGAGCCATATCTCTAAAAGTAATACGGTTTACCCCAAAATGACGCATATAACCACGAGGGCGACCTGTAAGCTGACAACGGTTTCTTAAACGAACCGGTGAAGCATTTTTTGGAAGTGCATCTAACCCTGCATAATCACCGGCAGCTTTTAGAGCAGCTCTCTTATCTGCAAACTTTGCAACAATACGCTCTCTTTTTCTTTGTCTAGCTTCAATTGATTTTTTTGCCATGTTTTGTTTTTTATCTTAGTACTCAATACTCAATACTAAATACACTTTTATTATTTTTTTACATTTTTAAACGGCATTCCCATTTCTTTAAGCAATTCAAATGCTTCTTCGTTGGTCTTTGCTGTTGTTACAAAAGTGATATCCAAACCAGTAATCTTATTCACTTTGTCTATATCAATTTCAGGAAAAATGATTTGTTCAGTAATACCCAATGTGTAGTTACCACGCCCATCAAATGCCTTATCATTAATACCTTTAAAATCACGCACACGTGGTAGGGAAACAGACACAAGTCTATCTAGAAACTCATACATCTTTTCGCCACGCAAAGTAACTCTTGCCCCAATCGGCATGTTCTTACGTAGCTTAAAATTGGAAATATCTTTTTTAGACATCGTCGCTACTGCTTTTTGACCAGTAATGTTACTTAACTCATCAATGGCAACATCAATCAGTTTTTTATCATTTACAGCACCATTTACTCCACGATTTAAACAAATCTTGGAAAGCTTCGGAGCTTGCATTACAGTTTTATAGCTAAACTTTTTCATTAGCGCAGGTATAACTTCTTTTTTATACTTCTCTGCGAGTCTCTGGGTTGTTGCTGTTGTGCTCATTATTTAATTACCTCCCCTGATTTTTTTGTTACACGAACTAATTTACCTTCTACCCTGGTACGCTTAATTTTTGTTGCCGCTCCTGCTTTCACATCCCACAACATAACGTTGCTGATCGCAATTGGTGCTTCAACTTTAAGTATGCCGCCCTTAGTGTTTTGTGCTGTAGGTTTTGTATGCTTGGTTACGATGTTAACACCTTCTACCAATACCCTGTTTTTTTCTACAATTATCTCCAACACTTTGCGAGGCTTCTTCAAATCTTTATCATCTCCTGTAATTACCACTACCGAATCTCCCTTTTTAATGTTGAACTTTGGTTTAAATCTTGTACTCATTTTTATCAATTTGCAAATCTGTAAATCTGCAAAAGCAAACTCACTGATTTTAATTTTTAATTCGTTATTAGCCGTTTATTAAAGAACCTCCGGTGCTAAAGAGATAATCTTCATGTATCCTTTGTCTCTCAACTCACGAGCCACTGGCCCAAAAATGCGGGTACCTCTTGGTTCGTCAGAATTATTTAAAAGCACTACTGCATTATCATCAAAACGAATATAAGAACCATCTTTACGACGAAGTTTGTTTACCGTTCTTACAATAACTGCTTTAGTTACTGTACCTTTTTTAATACCACCTGCAGGCATGGCGTCTTTAACTGTAACCACAATTTTATCGCCTATACGAGCATAATCCTGTCCGCTATTACCAAGTACACGAATACATAATACCGATTTGGCACCACTGTTATCCGCTACGTTAAGCCTGCTTTCTTGCTGAATCATTTTTTTTTATTTAGTATCTAGACTTAAGCACTAGTACTTAGTTTCTAGATTAGTTCTCAAATTTTAATGGTATATCTAAGTACTCAATATTAAGTACTCAATACTTCTATTTCACTTTTTCAACCACCTCAACCAATCTCCAGCGCTTTAATTTGCTGATAGGACGAGTCTCCATGATTTTTACAGTATCGCCAATGTTACACTCATTCTTTTCATCATGAGCATGAAACTTGGTTGTCTTTTTTAGAAACTTACCGTATAAAGGATGCTTTACCTTCCTTTCTACAGCTACAGTAATTGTTTTGTCCATTTTGTTGCTGGATACAAGTCCTGTTCTGGTCTTTCTTAAATTTCTTACTATGTTATCTTCCATTGTTATACTTTTTGAGGATTATTAAGCCCCGATCTGAGTTTTTCTTAATTGCGTTTTTAGGCGTGCTATATCCCTTCTCAAAACACGAATGCTTTGTGGATTTTCCAAAGGAGCGATAGCATGTGCAAAAGTTAATTTCTTCATGCGCATTTGATCTTCCTTAATCTTAGCCGTTAAAGCAGCCTCAGATAAACCTGAAAGGCTTTGTGCGAAATCATTTTTTTTAGACATCTCTTTTAATTTGCTATTTTGATAATATCCTAATGTGCTAATTATTAGAAGCAAGCACTAATATATTTCTTATACTTTTATATTAAGCTACAAAATCTCTGCTAACAATAAATTTTGTAAGTATTGGTAATTTTTGCGCTGCTAATGCAAATGCATTTTTTGCCACTTCTTCTGATACGCCATCAGCCTCAAACAGGATACGACCAGGTTGAACAATTGCAGCCCATCCTTCGGGGTTACCTTTACCTTTACCCATCCTCACCTCCGCCGGTTTAGCAGTAATTGGCTTATCAGGAAAAATTCTAATCCATACGTTACCTTCTCTCTTCATTGCACGTGTCATTGCCTGACGAGCACTTTCAATCTGCCTGTTGGTAAGTTGAACACTAGCCAAAGCTTTTAAACCGAACGTACCGAAAGCCAAAGTAGCTCCACGTTTAGTGTCACCTTTCATGCGGCCTTTTTGGGTCTTTCTATGTAAACTTCTTTTTGGTGATAACATTTTTTAAAAATTTGCTAATTCTATAATTTGCTAATGTGCTACCTCTTTCACATTTAGCTTTACTTAATAATTTTCGAGTTGGGGTTAATTAGCATATTAGCTAACTAGCACATCATCGCATTGGACTATCTTCTTCCACCACCCCCACCACGGTTATCTCCACCACCCCTTCTGTCATCGCCACCTCTTCCACCACCACGTCTGTCATCACCGCCGCGTCGGTCATCTCTTCTTTCAAAACCACCTTGTCTTTCCTGGCCTTCGTTCTTTCCACCCGCAAGTACATTTGGATTTAAATCTCTCTTGCCCAATACCTCCCCTTTACAAATCCAAACCTTAATACCTATTTTACCATAAACAGTAAGTGCAAATACATTGGCGTAGTCAATATCCATACGAAGAGTATGCAATGGTGTACGACCTTGTTTAATTTCCTCACTACGAGCAATCTCAGAACCACCTAAACGACCACCTACTTTTACTTTTATGCCTTCTGCACCCATACGAAGCGCTGAAGCAATTGACATTTTAATAGCACGTTTGTAACTTATACGATTTTCAAGCTGACGGGCAATTGTATCTGCAACAATAGCAGCATCAAGCTCCGGACGACGGATTTCTAGAATGTTAATCTGAACATCTTCTTTTCCGCAAAGCTTCTTTAACTCTTCCTTAATTCTATCAACCTCTCCACCACCTTTACCGATAATGATACCAGGCTTCGATGTATGAATAGTAACAATCAATTTGTTCAGCGTACGCTCTATCACAATCTTTGAAATACCACCCTTGTTGATACGTGCGTTCAGGTAATTTCTGATACGATCATCTTCAATAAGCTTCTTTGCGTAATCTTTCTTGTGAGCGTACCAGTTACTATCCCAACCACGTGTGATTCCTAACCTTGCACCTATCGGATTTGTTTTCTGACCCATATTGTTTTTTTAGCTCCCGTGTTAACGGGATAAATTTATTTTATTCGGTTTCTGAATTAGCTTTCTTCTTTGGAGCTGCTTTCTTTGTGGCTGTATTTTTAGAAGACGCTACGGGAGTAACTTTTTTTGCTTCAGTTTGCTTTTTTGAACCTTTTGTCGGTTTTTCTGAAACACCCGCTGCATCTACAAAAACAGTAACATGGTTGCTACGCTTGCGGACTCTGTAACCACGACCCTGAGGTGCAGGGCGCATACGCTTGATCACTCTTGCTGCATCTACGAAAATAGTTTTCACTATTAACTCACTTTCATCGGCACCTTCATTTTTAGCCTTCCAATTGCTGATTGCAGAAAGAATAAGTTTACGTAAAGGAACGGATGAGTGTTTAGGATTGTGCTCCAAAACAGCCAAAGCTTTTTCTACCTTCATACCACGTACAAGATCTACTAACAAGCGCATCTTTCTTGGTGATGTAGGTTCATTATTTAATTTTGCTACTGCTTCCATTTTTTATTTAGTTGTTAGTTGTTAGTTGGTAGTTGGTAGTTACAAATCGTAAACTATCATCTGTCATCCATCAACTGTTTTTTATCCTTTTTTGTTTGAGTGACCTCTAAAGTTTCTTGTTGGTGCAAATTCACCTAGTTTATGCCCTACCATAAACTCCGTAACGTAAACAGGTATAAACTTATTCCCGTTGTGTACTGCGAAGGTTTGTCCCACGAAATCAGGAGAAATTGTACTTCTGCGACTCCATGTTTTAATAACACCTTTTTTACTTTTACCTTCTGCCATTGCAAGAATCTTGGCTTCAAGCTTGGCTTCTATGTAAGGACCTTTTTTTAACGAACGACTCATTTTTTTAATTTGCTGATGTGCTAATCTGCTAATGTGCTAATCAACCACCTATTTTAAAATTTTGTTTATTTGTCCCACATATAGCGAGACCATTTTAACGTTACAATTAGCACATTCGCACATTCGCTTATTAGCTAATTGACTTTATTACTTACTTAACTTCTTACCGTTTTTACGTTGGATAATCATTTTATCTGACCCTTTGCCACGTGTACGAGTAATTTGACCCTTTGCATATTTACCTTTACGACTACGTGGATGACCACCAGATGCTCTACCTTCACCACCACCCATCGGGTGATCTACAGGGTTCATCGCTACAGCCCTTGTGCGAGGACGAACACCCTTCCAACGATTACGACCGGCTTTACCTGCACTTTCCAAACTATGATCACTATTAGATACAACACCAACCGTTGCATAACAGTTTATCAATACTCTTCTCAACTCACCACTTGGCATTTTAAGAATTGCGTACTTTTCTTCTTTGTTGCTCAACTGAGCAGATGTACCAGCACTTCTTACTAATATACCACCTTGACCAGGCTGCATTTCAATATTATGTACATTGGTACCAAGCGGCATGTTTTTAAACATTAATGCATTACCCAATTCAGGTGCAACTGCATCTCCACTCATAACCGATTGACCTACCTGTAAACCTGCAGGAGCAATTATGTAACGCTTTTCACCATCAGCATAAGATAGTAATGCTATAAATGCTGTACGGTTTGGATCGTATTCAATTGTTTTAACAGTAGCCGGTATATTTTTCTTGTTTCTTTTAAAATCAACAAGACGATACATTGTTTTGTTTCCTCCACCCATGTAACGCATGCTTCGGCGACCCTGAGAGTTACGACCTGCTGTATTTTTCTGTGCTTCAAGCAAAGATTTTTCAGGAATGTTAGTCGTTATCTCAGCATAGGCATTACCAATTCTCCATCTGGTACCTGCTGTGGTTGGTTTGTATTTTCTTAGTGCCATTTTAATTTATGTTTCAGACTTTGCGGCGCTGATAGCCATTCTTAATTTGTTTGTCGTTTTTGGTTTTCTGTTTCTCGTTTAGGGTTTCAATAATTTCTAGACTCTAACGAGAAACGAGCAACTGTTCTTATCCTGCACTGTATACATCAATCGTATCACCTTCCGCCACCGTTACAATAGCTTTTTTCTTTGCAGGCTTACGACCTACTATGAAACCAGCCTTTGTGTACTTCGCTTTTAGTTTAGACGGAACAACCTGTGTGTTCACTTCTTCTACCTGCACACCATAGAATAACTCTACAGCTTTCTTAATTTCTAACTTGTTAGCCTTTCTGTCCACTATAAAAGTGAAACGATTCATTTTCTCAGCTTGCTTGTTAGCTTTCTCAGATAATACAGGCTTTATTAATATATCAGACGGTTTCATGTGTCTTTGTTTATTTTTTGACTTATCGGCAAACTGCCTTTAAGATCTTTGTTAATTTATTATGCTTCTGCCGCTACCGCTTCTTCAGTAAATAATTTCGCAGCACTTTCAGATAAAACCAAAACATTTGCGTTTAAAATATCATAAGTGTTCATGTCGCTTATAACTGTTCCATTAACACCTGGAACATTACGAAGACTCAGGTAAAAATTATCATTGTATTCAGGAACTACAAATAGAGATTTTTTACGACCAATATTTAAAGTCTTCAATACGCCGGTAAATGTTTTTGTTTTTGGAGCATCCATTACAAGGTCTTCAAGAATAACAATGTTGTTCTCTTTAGCTTTGTAAGCAAGTGCACTCATTTTAGCAAGATCTTTCACCTTACGGTTAAGCTTAATGTCATATTTATGCGGCTTTGGACCAAATATAGTACCACCACCCTTATAAATAGGACTACGTAAATTACCCTTACGAGCACCACCAGTACCTTTTTGCTTATGAAGTTTTTTCGATGACCCTTGAACTTCAGCTCTCGTTTTTACCTTGTGAGTACCTTGGCGTTGTGCACCCATATATTGCTTTACAGCAAGATAAATTACGTGATCATTTGGCTCGATGCCAAATATTTCTTCGGGCAATTCAACCGTTCTTCCGGTTTTTTCTCCTTTTGAGTTTATTATATCGAGTTGCATAATTATTTCTGTATTAAAACGATTGAACCAATATGGCCCGGAACCGAACCACTTACCAAGATGTAATTTTTTTCTGCGAAAATTTTAACGACCTTAAGTCCTTTCATTTTCACTCTCTCGCCACCCATACGACCCGCCATGCGCATACCTTTAAATACCCGACTCGCATCTGATGAGTTACCTATAGAACCAGGTGCTCTTGAACGATCGTGCTGGCCATGAGACTGACCACCCACACCACTAAAACCATGACGTTTTACCACACCTTGAAAACCTTTACCCTTCGTAGTACCAACAACTTCTATACTATCGCCTTCGGCAAAAATATCTATTGTAATGCTTTCGCCTACGTTCTTATCTGATTCGCTATTGCGTATTTCTTTTACTATTTTTTTCGGTGCTGTATTAGCTTTTGCAAAGTGTGCAATTTCCGATTTGAGGGAGTGTTTCTCTTTTTTGTCACCAAATGCTATCTGGAGAGCATTGTAACCGTCTGTAGCAACGGTTTTCTTCTGTGTAACCACACATGGGCCTGCTTCTATGATTGTAACCGCAGTTTGCTTGCCGGTTGCATCGAAGATACTGGTCATGCCAATTTTCTTTCCAATAATACTTTTCATTGTATTTTATTTGTATCCAGCGCTACGTTAGTATTGGCCCAATGCCTTACAATCCGTAGATGGATGTTTAATTTTTTTTTAAGAACTTACCTTTTGCCTATCCCGATTTATCGGGGAGGTTCATTAGGCCTTTATTTCAACATCTACACCACTTGGCAAATCCAACTTGCTTAGAGCATCTACCGTACGGCTGCTGCTAGTGTAAATATCTAACAATCTCTTGTGTGTACACAATTGAAACTGCTCACGAGCTTTCTTATTTACGTGAGGAGAACGCAGTACGGTAAAGATTTTCTTTTGAGTAGGAAGAGGAATTGGTCCTGTAACTACTGCGCCTGTACTGCGTACTGTCTTTACAATCTTTTCCGCTGACTTATCTACTAAATTGTGGTCGTAAGACTGTAATTTTATTCTGATTCGTTGTGACATATATAAAGAACTTTAGAATTTCGTTTTTTTTAATTGGAGTGCAAAAGTAAGAGATGTATTTTAAATAGCAAAGTTTTTTAAAGGTTTTTTTTACGAATTAATAAGAAACTCTTTAGAGGGAGCATTTAATGGGCCAGCTACTATCATTATCAATGTTAAAGCACATTTATTTACGGCTGTAAATTTCGATGAATTACACTTAATAGGCTTGTGCTAATCAATATGCCAATAGACCTCATCCTTACCCTTCTTTAGCTAAATCTTTACTCCGCATTTACAGATCCTCCACTACTCACATTTTTTTGTATTGAGGTGGCGCCGCCTTTGTAGGTTATTTCTCCCCCACTGCTTGCATTGGCTACGATAGCAACGCTTGCAAAAAGCGAAATACTTGCACCGCTGCTTACTTTTGCGGTTGCAGTTTCGGCCTTTAAGTCTGAAAAATCTATTGTACTGCCACTGCTTGAATTACCCTTCACTTCCCTTGTTTTTCCTGCACAGTTTATTTCTGCGCCGCTACTTGCCTCTCCACTTACAAAGGGTGCATCAACTTTTATATTAATATTTGAACCACTGCTTGCTATTAAAACCATCTTTTCAAAGGCTTTTATTATGTCATTTGATTTAATTTCTGCAGAGGCTGCTGTTTTAAGGCTTCTAATTGCGGGTGCCACAATATGAACATAAACAGTTGAATTTCTTAAATTATTGATGCTCTTTAATTTTACATTTAAGGTACCGCCTGACACGTTGGTTTCTACAAAAGGCATTATATTATCGTCCGTTTCTACTATCACCGATGCACTTGCACCAATTTGTACATCAACTTTAACAGCACCCGATGCATTAATGGCATCAAATGCTTGCACCGTTCTCGGTTCTTTAATAATGTTACCGCTTCCCCTTTTTGAATTGTTGCACGATAATGCAAAGCAAATCAATAAAATAAAAGATAAATATTTCATGTGTAATTAGTTTTAGTTATGTAAAATTATGGAAATGAATTTAAAGGTTAATATTACCCGAGGTCTGAATGTTTAAAATAGTAAGAAGTATTGCATTTCTTAATGCAAATGCTAAAACTAAATATTTACATTTGCCGCAAATTATGACAGATAAAATTATTATACTTGATTTTGGTTCTCAATACACACAACTTATAGCCCGTGTTGTAAGAGAAGCCAATGTATTTTGCGAAATTATCCCCTTTAATAAAACAATTGTTTACGACGAAACAATTAAAGGAGTTATTCTTTCAGGTTCACCTTGCAGTGTAAATGAAGAGAATGCACCTGTTGTAGATGTCGAAAATATAGTAAAACATGTACCTGTACTTGGTATTTGTTACGGAGCACAACTCACTGCAAAACTTTATGGTGGCGTAGTTGCAAAAAGTAACAAAAGGGAATATGGCAGAGCATCGCTAAAACTATTAGCTGATACCTTAATGACAAGTGGTATTGACAACAACTCTCAGGTTTGGATGAGCCACAGCGATACCGTAAAGACTTTGCCTGATGGGTTTAAGGTAATAGGTAATACGGAAAGCATCGCCATTGCTGCTTTTGAAAACAATCCGGTAATTAATAATAAAATCATTGGGCTTCAGTTTCACCCGGAAGTATATCATTCAGCCGAAGGCAAAAAAATGATAGAAAACTTTTTGGTAAAAATATGCGGCTGTAAAAAAGACTGGACGGCAGCTCATTTTATAACCGAAACCGTGGCTAAACTAAAAGAACAGTTAGGCGATAGTAAAGTAGTAATGGGTTTAAGTGGCGGAGTTGACAGTACAGTTGCCGCGACTTTGTTGCATAAGGCTATCGGCAAAAACCTCTACGGCATTTTTGTAAACAATGGCGTACTTCGCAAAAATGAATTTGACGAGGTACTCGGCATATATAAAGAGTTGGGTTTAAATGTAAAAGGAGTTGATGCATCTTCTCTTTTTTATAAAAATCTTGAAGCGAAATCAGACCCTGAAGAAAAGCGAAAAGTAATTGGCAGCAGTTTTATTGATGTTTTTGATGACGAAGCGAAACAATTGACAGGTATCAGTTATTTAGGCCAAGGCACTATTTATCCCGATGTAATTGAGTCTGCGGCTATTAATGGTCTGGCTGTAACTATAAAATCCCATCACAATGTGGGCGGGCTTCCGCAGAAAATGAACCTTAAAATTGTAGAGCCCTTGCGCTCACTCTTTAAAGATGAGGTAAGAAAAATCGGAGCTGAGTTGGGAATACCTGCAGTAATACTTGGCAGGCACCCATTTCCGGGACCAGGGCTAGCCATAAGAATTTTGGGAGAGGTAACTGAAGAAAAGGTACAGTTATTGCAGGAGGCGGATGCAATTTACACGACATTGCTAAAAAAGCACTTATTATACGATAAAGTATGGCAGGCCGGTACAATTTTGTTACCTGTAAAAAGTGTTGGCGTAATGGGCGATGAAAGAACTTATGAGTTTACTATTGCGCTGCGTGCAGTTACATCGGTAGATGGAATGACAGCGGATTGGGCTCATTTACCGTACGAATTTTTAGCTGAGGTAAGCAACGAAATAATAAATAATGTGAAGGGAATTAACAGGGTTGTTTATGATATTAGTAGTAAACCGCCGGCAACAATTGAGTGGGAATAATTTTTTAACAATTTTTTCTTCTCTCACAAAACAGCAAATTATGAAAAAAAAGATACTGCTATTTTCATCGCTTTTATTTGCGAGTGTATCAATTGGCTTTGCACAAGACGGAGAACCGCTTAAGACTTATCGTGTCGGAATTTTTTCGGCTTTATACTTAGATTCTATTTTTACGGGAACTACTTATAACTATGGAAAAAAGTTTCCAAAATTTGCACAGCATGGGCTTGATTTTGTGCAGGGTGCGCAAATAGCGCTGGACAGTTTACCGCTGCCCAACGGCAATGTTATTGCCACAATTTTTGATTCGAAGGCTAAACTTAAAACTATACCATGGCTTATTGAAAACAAACAACTAGACAGCTTGGACTTGTTGATAGGAGCGGTGAAAGATGCAGAGTTTTTAGAATTGGCCGCTTTCGCAAAACAAAAAAATATTCCTTTTATTTCTGCTACTTATCCAAATGACGGTGGCGTTACAAACAATCCCTTTTTGGTAATAGTAAATGCTACTTTAAGGGCACATTGTGAAACCATTTACAGCTATCTTTTACAAAGCCGTGGCACCGATAAGATATTTTTTTGCAGAAAAAAAGGTTCTCAGGAAGATAAGATTGCTGAATATTTTAGAGCCATAAATGAAGCCGAGGGAAAACCATTGCTCACCATTGAAACGCTTTATTTTGAAGATGATTTTAACAGCTTAAAAAGCAAACTGGACAGTAATAGAAAGTCTGTCATTGTTGGCACGAGTTTAAGCGAAACATTTGCTACAAATTTGGTAAATAGTGCTTACTTATTAAAAGATAGTTACCCATTAGAAGTGATAGGGATGCCTAATTGGGATGGCTTTGCGGCTCTCAAGAAACCAGCTTTAAAAGATTTACCGCTGTATTTTACTACCGCATTTTCAAACACAAAGTCTGATGCATATGCGAGACAGCTGCAAAATATTTATTCAAAAAAATATAAAGGGGTTCCTTCTGATATGGCATACAAGGGTTATGAAACGGTTTTTGTTTTTGCAAGATTAATAACACGGTATCCAAATGATTTTATGAGTCATTTAAATGAATATGCTTATAAAGTTTTTAACGATTATAATTTTAAAGCTGTGTATATAGACAGAAAAACTAAAATACCTGATTACTTTGAAAACAAAAGATTGTATTTTATGAAGATATTAAACGGAAAAATTTCCAAAGTTTGGTAAAAGAATATTTTTTACATTATACAAGACTAAGTCGTAATTAAAAAATGGCGATTAGATTTGCTTAAATAACTTTCGTTCTCCGACAGGAAAAGAATAAAAAGAGGTTGTCTCGTGCTTTTGAGATAACCTTTTTTTTATTTTTATAACGAACTTTTTGCTGTAGCTAGCTGTCCGCCCTAACAGCCGATTGAACCCTTCCCTTATAGCAATTAAAAACCCCTCGTAATTTTTGCTAGTGCTTTATTATTTATTAAAATTATAGGCTATTACCGTTGATAGTTAGTTGTTGTTACAACACCTGCTGGAGTTGTATATCTAAATGCGTATAAATTGGTTGCATTCGAATTATGTTCCACATAACCAAATGCAGCACCTACCTTACATGTACGCATGTAGGCACTGATACCAGTGCTTGCAAAAGCAGTTATAGATGCACCTTGTAATGGCGTGTATAGATGGCGCAAAGGAGAAGTAAATGCTTTTGTTAAAATTTTCCTTCGGTAAATATTATTTTATGTAAACAAAAAAGCACAGGTTTTTAAGCCTGCACTTTCATTCATGTTCTTCCTTAATTTTCTAAAGCAATCCTTTACTTAACAACTCCTCAGCAATTTGCACAGCATTTGTAGCAGCACCTTTGCGAAGGTTATCACTCACTATCCAGCAGTTTAATGTATTCGGTTGCGACTCATCTCTTCTTATTCTGCCAACAAATATTTCGTCTTTATCGTGCGCCGTAAGTGGCATTGGGTAAATAAAATTTTCATCATCATTCTTCAACACAATTCCGGGCGATGTTGCTAAAAGTTGTTTTACTTCTGCAAGGTCAAAATCATTTTCAAATTCAATGTTAACACTTTCGCTGTGCCCACCTACCGTTGGTATGCGCACACAGGTAGCAGTAACTTTTATTGAATCGTCTCCCATTATTTTTTTTGTTTCGTGCACCATTTTCATTTCTTCTTTGGTATAACCATTCTCCCAGAAAGAATCAATATGCGGTATCGCATTCATATCAATAGGATATTTATACGCCATCTCGCCTCCAATGCCCTGGCGCTCGTTCATAAGTTGTGCTACTGCTTTTACACCGGTACCTGTTACACTCTGGTAAGTACTCACCACCACTCTTTTTATTTTGTATTTATCATGTAATGGTTTTAATACCACCACCATTTGTATCGTAGAACAATTGGGGTTGGCAATAATTTTATCTTCTGCAGTTAGTGTGTTTGCGTTTACTTCGGGCACTACCAGTTTTTTATCAGCATCCATACGCCATGCGCTGCTGTTATCAACAACCGTTATGCCGGCTGCGGCAAACTGTGGTGCCCACTTCAATGATGTACCGCCGCCCGCTGAAAACAATGCCAGGGCAGGTTTTGCAGCTATAGCATCCTGCATGCTTACAATTGTATATTGTTTTCCGAGGTAGGCAACTTCTTTACCAAGAGACTTTTCAGATGCAACAGGTATTAATTCAGTTACCGGAAAATTCCTCTCCGCCAGTACCTCCAACATTTTTGTACCTACAAGACCCGTAGCCCCTACAACTGCAACTTTCATATTGTTTTAATTTGCTGCAAAGAAAATAATATTGATCTAATAATCATTCATTTTATTAAAAACTACCCGATATTATTACTAGTGGATGGTCAAAATAATTCCACCCGCAATACACTTAATCGTTGGCAAGGTTAGTAAATAGTGCATTAATTCTACAAGCTACAAGAGTTGCTTATCTCAGCAGCCATATTTTATTTTTATCGTTCAGATTGATATTGGCGAATTAAGCAATCTTGCTTCTGCTATACGAAGTAAATTATATGTCCTGAACTTTAGAGGCAAATTCAGCTGAATTAGATGTAATTTTTACTTTGTGTTGAAAATGCTTTTTTAAGTACTTTGTATTTTCTGCCAGATAAAGTGAAGGAAAAGCCGACAGGACACCAATAACGCCTCCAACAATTACATCTAATAAAAAATGCTGTGCAAGATATATGCGGGAATAGCCTTCCAAAATTGCTAATAAGAGCAAAACAAGTTGAGTTTTTTTATTTTTAATTAGTATAGCTGCAATAGTAACCAAAGCAAATGCTGAAGCTGTATGACCAGAAGGAAAACTTGTGTTACCCGCATGTGTAACGCCTTCAATAAAATAGGCGTATTGTCCGGGTTCAAAAAACATTTTAGGTCTTGGACTTACTGCAATCTTTTTTAATACCTGAACTATAATACCGGATATTAAATAACCGTACAAAAAAGCTAAAGCGGTATCTTTTTTTTGGTAATAAAAAACTAAAATTGCAATAACGAATAAACTAAAAAGCCCATCTCCCGAATAGGTATAATAGGTAAATATGGTATTGAGCCATACCGAATGATAACTGTTTAATAAGATAAAGCTTCCAACCTTACCGTAAACAAGCAACATTGTAATTGATATAAAAAAAAAACATAGTGCTGATATAAAATAAAGCTGATTAGCTTTTATACATGGTATAATCTTCATTGCCATATAATTGAAACGGCAAGTTAATTAGATAATTTTACCTTTTTATTTTCTCTCTGCTTTGCTTACGGCAAATTAACCTCTAAGACTTATCAGTTTTGTTTTTTAAGTGACAGTTCACCTTCCTTCGTTCCAAAGGCAAGAAGTATAGTAGTCGTGGTTCTAGTTAAATGCAACGCCCGTTTACTTTGTTTTAAACAGGTGTTTCATTTGTTTATACATTTCAGGGTGCTTCTTTTCAAAAAGATCTGGCTGCTCAAAAAATATTCCGCTACCACGGCAAAAAACTCGGCTTTATTTGTGTAACCGTACGGGTTGATATCTGAATTTCCCTCCTTTAAATCTTCCAGTTCTTTGTGCACGAGGTTTATCCACGGCAATACATATTGCTTGTCCATTAAAATACGTGGAATGCCGTGTGTATCGCCATCCGCACCATCTATGAGGTGTACGAATTCATGTATCGCAGTGTTGCTTTTTTCCGTTTTACTATTAAAACCCTGCTGCCAAGCTGCTTTGCTTAGCAGCATTTTATTTTTATAAACACCGGTGCCTACAAGTCCCATTATATTTCTTTCTTCATTACCCTCTGTTTCAAAGTCCATATTAAAATGATCATTGTATAATAAAACCTCTTCCAAACGCGGATACACCCAACCATCAAAAGCAAACATGGGAATTACTGCACTTGCTGCTACTAATATTTTATCAACATCAGTTATGGTTGTATTTACCGCAGTAACGGTTACTTTTTGCAGAAAAGTATTTAGCTGTTTTAAAAAACGAGGTTGGTCAGCAATACTTAGTTTCTGGTAAAATAGTATTGTTGTTAGATCTTTTTCTATTGCAATGACAGGCTGCTTTATGGTAAGTTTTTTCTTTGCCGATAAAAACCTTACAGAATAAATAATAGCTGCAATAAAATGACGGTGATAACAATCTGCATAGCGTTAAAATTAACTTTTTAAACAAATGATTAATTTTTTTGGTGGCTGTTTTTATTAATCCCCAAATTTCCTATCTTCATAACCCAACACTAACCGCATGAGAAAAATTGTACTTTCCCTTGTATTTATAATTGTATGCACTTGTACAAAAGCACAGATAGCTGATAATTTTGCTGATGGAAACTTTACAGCAAACCCCACATGGATTGGTGGTGTTGCAGATTTTATTGTAAATCCTACTTTTCAATTACAGAGCAACAACATTACAGTAAACAGCACTTTTTACCTAAGTACACCAAGCACTTTGGCTACAACTGCCCAATGGGACTTTAGCTGCACATTTACTTTTAACCCATCCAGCACGAACTATGCAGATGTTTTTTTGACAGCTTCTGCAAGCAATCTTACTCTCACAAATACTACTGGCTATTTTGTTAGAATTGGCAATACACTCGATGAAATTAGCCTCTACAAAAAAGATGCAACCGGCGCTGTTACAAAAATTATAGATGGCGTAGATGCTGTTTTAAATACAAGCAACAATAACGTTAAGATAAGGGTTATAAGAAACAGTTTGAATCTTTGGACATTATCACGAGATATTACAGGAAACGGCAACAGTTATTTTACTGAAGGAACAGTTACAGACAATACTTTTAGCAGCTCTGCATTTTTTGGGATCTTAATAAGACAAAGTACTGCAAGCTTTTTTCAGCGCCATTTTTTTGATGATGTACAGCTGCAGACTTTTGTACTGGATGTAACACCGCCTTCCATCACGTCTGTCACTGCAATATCGTTTACCACAATTGATGTTCTTTTTAACGAGCCGGTGGACCTTGTAACCTGCCAGACCGCTTCGAATTATAATGTTAGCAATGGGGTGGGCATGCCTGCAAGTGCCGTTCGAGACGCATATAATGCTGCCTTGGTACATTTAACTTTTGCATCCAACATTCCTGCCCGCACCAATCTTACACTTACCGTAAATGCCGTAACGGATTTATCAGGCAACACAATCAACAACGGTACCGGTTTATTTAATTATTTTATACCGTTTCAATATGATGTTGTGATAGATGAAATAATGGCCGACCCAACGCCGGTTGTTTCTTTGCCCACAAACGAATGGGTAGAACTAAAGAATACCTCTGCATTTCCTATTAATTTACAAAACTGGAAACTCGGGAAAGCAACGGGCGAGAGTGGCCCCATGCCTTCGTTTATATTGCCAGCGGGTGGATACGTTATTGTGTGTACAAGCAGCGCAATCGTTGCTATGGGTGTGTTTGGTCCTGTAATTTCTGTAACAAGTTTTCCATCGTTAAACAATGATGCAGATAAAATATACCTGCGGTCGCCGCAGGGCTTAATTGTACACTCGGTTAATTATTCCGATGCTTGGTATAAAAATGAATTGAAAAAAGATGGTGGTTGGACGCTTGAAATGATAGATACAAAAAACCCATGCACAGGCATTAGCAACTGGAAAGCAAGTGTAGATGTAAGAGGCGGATCGCCAGCGGCAAAAAACAGTGTGGATGCGATAAATGCAGATGTAGTTGCGCCAAAATTATTACGTGCATATGCACCTGATGCCACCCATGTAACCCTTGTATTTGACGAGCCTGTCGACAGCATAAACGCAGCTTTAAGCATTAGCTATAGCATAAGCGATGGAATAGCGATAAGCAATGCGTTGCCTTTGTCTGTTTCGTTTGATCGGGTTTCGCTTAGACTTTCTTCCGCCCTTGCTGCAAATAAAATTTATACGGTTACTGCTAATAATGTAACTGATTGCTCGGGTAATGCGATTGGCAGCAGCAAAGCAGCTAGGGTAGGCATGGCTGCAAATACAGACAGTTTTGATATTGTTGTGAACGAAATTTTGTTCAACCCAAAACCAAGTGGTGTAGATTATGTGGAGTTTTACAACCGCAGTAAAAAGATATTAAACCTCAAAAATGCTTACCTCGCAAATAGAAATACGGCAGGAGCAATTTCAAGTATCACGCAATTATCTACTGACGACCTTTTGTTTTTTCCCGAAGATTATATGGTGATTACGAGCGATGCGGCACTTGTAAAAAGAGACCATGTTGCAAACGACCCGACTGCATTTTTACAGGTTGGCAGTACACCTTCGTTTAACGATGATGCTGGAAATGTAATTTTAATAAACGAACAGGGTAATATCGTAGATGAGGTGAAATACAGTTCCAAATGGCATTTTGCATTGATTAGTAATGAAGAAGATGTAGCATTAGAAAGGATAAATGCAGATACCGGAAGTATTCAAAGTAATTTTCACAGCGCGGCATCCAGCGTTGGATATGGCACTCCAACTTATAAAAACTCTCAAAACAGAATAGACCTGGATGTGCAGGGAGATATAACAGTAACCCCACAGATTGTGAGCCCCGATAATGACGGCCAGGATGACTTTGCAACCATACAATACAATTTTCCTGAACCTGGTTATATAGCCAATATTACGATTTTTGATGCAGCCGGTCGGCCTGTGAGGTATTTGCAACGCAATGCCCTTAGTGGCAACAAAGGTTATTACCGCTGGGATGGGTTGGGCGAAAAGAACCAGAAATTAGCCGTAGGTATTTACATTATTTATACACAAATATTTAACCTGCAGGGTAAAACTAAAAAGTTTAAAAATACTATTGTATTGGCAAGAAGAAATTGATGAAACCGTAAAGTTTTCTAAAGTGATGGAAGGTTCAGTTTAGAATGTTGTATTATTTTTTGCGCTGTAAGATCTGTTATCAAGTAACTAAAAGTTTTACTGCCTCTGTTAATTGCTTTCAATTTGTATGTGTATAAGCGGTAATACAGCAAATTTTAGACATATTCACCCGCAGACCGTACCCATCAAAAGGATAAAATATTTAATTACTGATTAAATATTTTATCTTGCTACCCAATGAATTTGCTCTCTAAATCAATATCATTTTTAGCAAGGTTGCGTTATAACCGCATTCACAACTGGATAAACCATCCGGCGGCGGCACAGCGGGAAGTACTTCAATCTTTAATAACAGACGCACAGTACACCCAATTTGGGAAGCAGTACAATTTTGCAAAAATGTTTACCATAAAGGAATTTAAAGAGCGTGTTCCCTTATCTGAGTATGAGCAAATGAGCCCTTACATAGAACGCATGATGCAGGGCGAAGAAAATGTTTTGTGGAATACACCGGTGAACTGGTTTGCCAAAAGCAGCGGCACCTCAAACGATAAAAGTAAATTTATCCCGGTAAGTGAAGAAAGCTTAAAAGAAAATCATTTTAAAGCAAGCAAAGATGTACTTACAAAATATTACAACAATTTCCCATCCAGCGATTTACTAACAGGCAAAAGCCTTGTGGTGGGTGGTTCGCACCAGATAAGCCAATTGAGCGAGGAAATACAGTGCGGCGATTTGAGTGCTGTGCTTATGCAAAATTCACCTTTTTGGGGACAATGGTTGCGCACGCCGGAACTAAGCATTGCCCTGCTTGATGAATGGGAAAATAAAATAGAAAAACTGGCGCAAGCGACCTCGGTAGAAAATGTAACCATGCTTGCCGGCGTACCTACATGGACATTACTTTTACTAAAACGAATACTGGAAATAACACAAAAGGAAACCATTAAAGACGTGTGGCCAAACCTGGAATTGTATATCAACGGTGGTGTATCTTTTATACCTTATCGAAAGCAATTTGAAGCCATCATTGGTAAGCCAATTAACTATTTGGAAATATACAATGCGAGTGAAGGTTTTATAGCCGGGCAGGAAAAACCCGATGACGATGGTATGATGCTTTTTACAGAACATGGAATTTTTTATGAGTTTTTACCGGTAGAAGAATACGGAAAAGCAACCCCAAAAACCCTTGGTCTTAAAGCAGTAGAGTTGCATAAAAATTACGCTATTGTTATAAGTACAACCGGTGGGTTATGGCGGTATTTAATGGGTGACACCGTAGCGTTTACAGCCTTAAACCCTTATAAAATAAAAATTACCGGTAGGCTAAAACATTACATGAATGCTTTTGGCGAAGAAGTAATTATTGACAATGCAGATAAAGCAATTGCTGAAGCAGCATATAAAACAAACGCAATTGTTACAGATTACACAGCGGCACCTGTTTATTTTACTGATAAGAGCAATGGTGCACACGAATGGCTAATAGAGTTTGAGCTAGCGCCTGCTGATCTTACAGTTTTTACAACAACTTTGGATGATGCTTTAAAAAATCTTAACAGCGATTATGAAGCCAAACGGCACAAAAGTATTGCGCTAAGAATGCCACTGGTGCATGCTGTTGGCAAAGGCACATTCACAGAATGGCTTCGGCGAAAAGGCAAAGTAGGCGGGCAACATAAAGTGCCAAGGCTTAGTAACGAGAGAAAAATTGTGGAAGAGATATTAGGGATGAATAAGAAGAATTTGAGCAGGGAGGAAAAGGCCTAAAATGAAAAACATTTTTCAAGATCAGACATATCATTACTTTCTTTATAAGAGATTGCTCCCACTAGCAGCCTTACTTTCGCTGTAATTTTTTTATTTTTGTTCCGTCAAC
>JBJXGJ010000004.1:0-3741 GCA_046153805.1 Ferruginibacter sp.
GGCAACTTATTACCATTTCAGATTTAACAGGAATTGAGGCTTTTAGCAATTTAGAAATCTTATCTTGCGTAAATAATGTACTAACAACCCTCAATCTTAGCGGTTTACATCACTTACAAATTGTAAAATGTTCTCATAATCACCTTAGTAGCTTAATTGTAAGTGGCGATAGTTTACTAAATGAATTAGATTGCAATAGTAATCAACTCACCAACCTTGATTTAACAGGTTTGACGCATTTGCAAAATTTAGATTGCGCTTACAACCAACTCACAAGCCTTGATGCGAGTGTAGCGAGTGAGTTAAATTTTTTAACTTGTACTGAGAATATGCTAAGTAATCTTAATATTAATAACTTAACTGATTTATATGAATTACATTGCAGTTATAATTTATTAACGAGTTTAAATGTAAGTAATTCCCCTAATTTATTGGTCTTAGATTGTAGCAAAAATGCGTTAAATAGCTTGAATGTGAATGGATTAAGTAATTTAGAGATTTTACATTGCAATGAAAATCAGCTCACAAGCCTACTTATCAATAGTTTAAATAACTTGCAACATTTGTGGTGTCATGAGAATCAATTGGATAGTTTAGCAGCGAGTGGTTTAACGAATTTAGTACAACTATTAGCTACGAACAATCAACTTAAAAAATTGACTGTCAATGGTTTAATTAATTTAACTTCTTTACAATGCAACAATAACCTACTTACGGAGTTAGACGCAAGCGGCTTGCCTAATTTGACCTATCTCTATTGTGAGAATAATCATCTTACAACATTACAGCTAAATGGTTCACATAATCTTGAATATCTTCTGTGTGAAAGTAATGCTTTGAGTAATTTAGGAGTAAGCGGTTTTACAAAATTAAAATGGTTGTATTGCTATAACAATCAATTAGTTAGCTTAGATGCAAATGGCACAAGTAGCTTAACCATTCTCAAATGTTTTCAAAACCAACTTACAAGTTTAAGCCTTAATAGTGCGGCGGCATTAGAAGAACTTTTTTGCGATAATAATAACTTAACTAGCTTTCATTTTAATGGATTAACTTCCTTAAAAAAAGCCTATTTGCGCAATAATCAACTGACAAGTTTAGATGCAAGTGGCGCAATTCATCTGCAAAATTTATACTGCGAACACAATCAAATCAATGATTTGGACATGAATGGTATCTTAAATTTACAAATGTTATATGCAGATGATAACAACTTAAATTTGCTAGATTTAAGTAATTGCCATTTACAAGGTTTTAGTTGCCAATATAATAACCTAGATTCTTTATGGGTAAAAAATGGGACGAATGAAACTTATACAGATTTTTCTTATAATCCCAACCTTGTTTATATTTGTGCAGATGCGTTTCAACTTCCCGTTTATCAGCAATTAGCAACGCAATATAATTTGCAAAATGTGGTAATAAATGATTTATGTAATCAAGTAGGAATGGAGGAAACGGCAAATACAAGCTTTTCTTTTTTCCCAAATCCTGCGCAAAATAACTTAACTATTCGTGCAGAAAAGCCTTGTGAGGTATTGATAATCAACCTAATGGGAGAAGTTTTACAAAATATTAAAATAGCGCAAGAAACAGAAATAAACCTTTCTACGCTTCCTATTGGAATGTATATTTTGCAAGTAAAAGGCGAGGAAAATAGGTTTAAATTTATAAAGGAGTAATTCTATTTTGAGTTAAAAAATGCGTATTTGTTTTAGCTATTTCATTTTTATCCATAGTGCAGGGTTTGAAACCCTGCACTATGGATAAAAACAAAATAGTATAAGAATTAATTTATATTATTTCTCACTTAAATCATTGATAATAAAAAAGTTATCATCATTTTCCATTATCCATTCTTAATTATCCATTTCTTAACACAAAAAGGCTTGTAGGAATTTCTCCCACAAGCCTTTTATGTGTGTTAAAAGCTGAAATTAGTCTTCTTTCGCTTCCATCACTTGGCGACCACGATAGTTACCTGAGTCCAAATTTACACGATGTAAAAGAGTCGCTTCTCCTGACACGGGGTCAATGTAAAATGGACGAGAAGTTAATTTATCGTGTGTTCTGCGCTTATCGCGGCGAGTTTTAGAATGTCTGCGTTTTGGATGTGGCATGACGTTTTATATTTAAAAAGTTAATATTAATATTTAATTGAGAATTGAGAATGTAAAAAAATTGTGATTCGTTAAAAAGCAATAAAAAATGTAATTTATCCACTTATTTTTTATCACCTATCCTCTATCACTTATCACCTATTCTTTGTCTTTCAGTTTTCGTAGCATTTCCCAACGTGGGTCAATTGCTGCTTCTTCCTCTGTTTCCGTTTCGTCTTTTTCATTTAATCCCAATAAGCGCATGATTTCTTCCGAGCAATTTTCGTTTGCGTCTTCGTGTGTTTTTCGATAAGGAATAGCCAAACACAAAAAGTCATACAAATCACTGCCAATCAAAATTTCAGCACTAGAGGGACTAACATATTGTACTTCATCTTCATCAGAAAAAGTCATATCTTCTTCAAAAGCATAAAGCACACGATTTTCAGCTTCAAACGGATAGGAAAACATCTCCAAACACCTATCACATTCTAACTGCATTTTTCCTTTTAACAGAAAAGTAACATCTAAATGCGTGTCATACCTGTGAATTGCCAAACTCGCGGTTGCCTCGCAATCTTCTATCGGGGCGTGCTCAAAATGCGAAAGAAAAGCTTTGTCTAGCAAAAATTTCACTTCATTCTGCCCTTTTTTCAACTTCCCAATCGGCAAAGAGTAGGCTCTTTCAAAATTCTTATCCATTTCCTGTAAAATGAGGGCGCAAATGTACTAGCTTTCTCGGAGAATAACAAATTAAAATGCAGTTTTTTTACGCAAATCCGCTATTTTCATACAAGTCATTCGCCTTATTTCACAATTTTTTGCGTTACAACTCCCCTATTCGTTTCTATTTGCAACAAATAAACGCCTTTTGCAAATTGTTCTGTTGAGATTTCAGTTTGAAATTCGAGTTGTTGCATCAAAGGATATTGTTGGCTTACAAGTTCTTTGCCATTGAGGTCTAACAAACGAATCGTTACTTTATCAGATTGAACATTATGCAAATCTATCGCTAATGTATTTTCCACAGGATTTGGGTAAATTTTATAGACCAATTTTGTCGCTGCATCTATTACCGAAACAAGTTGCGAAATATTGATGTGATAATCCACGCCATTGTTATTGTCCCATGTATTGTCGTTGTAATTTATCACAAAATCCAATACATTCACGGTTTGCGCAGGGTTATTAAAAGGGCCAACTTGAAGCGTCAAGGCATTGTTCAAAGGTCCAGACATTGGCGTTTGAGTCGCGGGACCTGTTCCATTAAAAGCAAAAGAGCCTGCGGGCAAATAACTATTATTGGCTTGTAACCAGTTATTTACGCCCCAATGTAATTTCCCTCCTTGCGAAACGCCACCTACCGTAATCGTAATAACATCGTTTTTCGTAGGATTGAGCGGAGTCCAACTTACCCCATTTTGGATTCCACCGCCAGAGCCACCAAAGGTAATGTGATAATCTGCCCCATTGTTATTGTCCCAAGTCTTGTCGTCATAATGAATCACAAAATCTAATTTACTTACGGCTTGAGCAGCATTATTAAAAGCTCCTATTTTTAGGCGCAATTGATTATTGGTCGGTCCATTCATTTGCGTTTCAACCGAAGGTCCTGTTCCATTAAACAAGGTAGAACCTGCGG
>JBJXGJ010000008.1:0-47443 GCA_046153805.1 Ferruginibacter sp.
GCCGCCTGCTTCCTTCAGATTCGTAGTCACCTACGACACCCTTGCAATTGGCTAACGATAAGTACTGCAACTCTCGTTCGGGACTTCCACCCTAGAGCTTATTACCATGCCTGACACACCAAAAAAATCCCCTCGTTTTCACGAAGGGGATTCTTTACTTATTTTTAATAAGTATTAATGCTGGTGGTTGTGCTGCATAGCAACCAACTCATCAGATGTTACTGTTTTTTCTGTAGGCTTAGCCTGTGCCTCTGCCCAACCAAATAATTTCTCTGTAACCAATCTGCGATAAGTTACATCAATCTGCTTTTCATCTTTCATCATACGGTCAATATAACTTTCTAACCAGCTCATATCTTCACCCATGTTCATGTTGCCAAAATAACGGCTCACTTCTTCTTTTAAACTTGTGCGAAGTTCTTCTTCACTCACATCCAGTTTATTTTCTTTGATGATCGTATCGCTTATCAAAGTCCACTTCAACTGGTTTTCAAATGTTGGATATTCTGCTTCGGCTTCTTCCTGCGTTCTTTGCTTATCACCACCGGATTTTAACCAACGGGTAAGAAACTCTTTCGGAAATTCCATCTTCGTTTGCTCCAACAAATTGTGGTAAAGCTGGTCGTGCAATTGGTTGCGGCTTTGTGCTTCCCAATATTTTTGTATCTCTTCTTTTAACGCTGTTCTTAATTCTTCTTCTGTTTTAATATTTTTCCCTGGATAAACTTCATTGAAAAATTCTTCATTCATTTCTCTTTTTTCAACAAGTCCAATCGTTTTTATTTCCAGCTTAAAATATTTCCTGGCAGCATCTGCATCATTTTTTTCAAACCCAAGATTCTGCAACATCATTTCTAACTTATCGCCTTCAAAAGTGCTCTCCAATTGAAATACAAAACTATCGCCCACTTTTTTACCCATTAACTGCTGCTGCATTTTTGGGTTAAAGTATTTTACCAATACAGAATTCTCTTTGCTTATTCCACCTTCAATCTCAATGCTGTTCTCGTCTGATTCAGTAAATAAAACATTCACTACATCTTCCTCGTTATCAACAGTTTCTTTTTCCTGCATGTTACCGGCCTTCAACTGCATGCGGTTTATTTCTTCGGTAACCATATCATCAGTAACCTCCACTGTGTGGCGTGTAAATGTTGCCTTGCTCACATCACTTAGCGTAAATGCTGGTTTCAAACCAATTTCAAAAGAAAAATCAAACGCATCAGGATTGTTCATATCCAGTTTTTGCAATTCGTTTTCCAGCGGAAGCGGTTGTGCAAAAATGTCTGGTCTTTCTTTATCGAGGTAAGTGTACAATTCTTTTTCGATGGTACGCAATACTTCATCTTGAAACAAACCTGCGCCATACATCTTCTTGATCATGCTGGCAGGCACCATTCCTTTACGAAAGCCCGGAATATTTGCTGTTTTACTGTATGCCTTCAACTTTTTTTCGAATGAAGGCAGGTAATCTTCTTTGTTAAGTTTAACGGTAAGCTTATCATTCAATAAACCAATGTTTTCTCTTTCTACTGTTGCCATTTTATTGTTTTTTTTGTTCCGCCTCTGGCGGGATAGTAAAAAAAATCCTTCCGATTGTGCGGAAGGAAGTTAAATATGTGCGGATAATAGGGGTCGAACCTACATGCCTTGCGGCGCTAGATCCTAAGTCTAGTGCGTCTGCCAATTTCGCCATATCCGCAAATGAGGTGCAAATTTAGGGGAATTATGTATAAGGGGGAAGTAAAATTTAAAAAATTATGAAAAGGTTATAGGCAGAACTTATTGGAGAAGTTTTTTAAATTCCTTTTTGGTGTATTTAGTTTCGACTATTAAAGCGCCATTCACGCCATCAGGACCATATAAAGCGGTGCTTTGTGTGGACTCTAAAACATTTACGCTTTTTATTCTGTTGGGATTTAACTTGTTTAATAATGCTGATTTTATTGGTGTTCCATCAACTATCAATAATGGTTTATGGTTTCCCGTCAATGTTCTCACTCCTCCCAATATAATCCGTGTGTCATTAAAAACTCCATTACTAACGGTATCACATTTATTAACGCCAGTTTCACTACTTGTGCTTTGTAAATTCAACAAACTATCCAGTTTTTTTTGCGTAGCCAATTGCTCCTGCGCAGGTTTTGTCTGTGCATTTGCACCTTGTACTACTCCCAGCAACATAAAACTTATCAGGAATTTATACAACCTTGGGTTGCTTCTTTTAGTGTCACTTCTTTCTATCCACCTGTCCAGTTGGTTATTTTCAAACCTGCCACAAAACAACTCGCCTTTTATGGCTTCAATGTGTTTTACAATTTCATTATCTGTAGCAGTGGTAAAATCAAACACGGTTTTGTTGCAGCTGCTGCAAAACTTCCCTTGCTCAACGGTTGTCATGCTTTGCCAGTTTTCGGTACAGGGTTCATTTATATGAAGTAGGTATTTTTCCATTGTTCACTAAATAGAGCATTTTTATTATTTCACAGCAGAGAAAAGGGAAAACAGAGGTTACGCAGAGGTAATATTTTTCTCAGCGAAAACTCTTTAAACTCAGCTTCTCTGCGGTGAACATAAACTTCAGCCTTACACAGCTGAAAAAAGATAAACCGATGACAGGCTCCCGACAAGACTTTCGAGACACAGTGCCCGATTGCAGTAGAAATACTTTTATAAGCCCCGCCCTTGCAGGAGAATAAAAGGTTGGAAAGCAAAGCAGGAACCCAAGCCCAACAAAGCTTTGCTGCTTACAGCCCCCAACTTTTCTTTTTGTAAATGTTTTGCAGTAAATTCGTTAAGCATGGATGTAACAATGGAAAATACAGTGAAGCCTTACACATTGGGTGAGGAGGATGAAAAAAAACTGATACTGCGGGAATACAGAGCGCTGCTGCGTTCTTTAAAAACAAAATTAAAGCCTGGTGATAAATTATTGCTTCGCAATGCTTTTGAGATGGCAGCGGAAGCACATAAAACCATGCGCAGAAAAAGTGGTGAGCCATACATCCTTCATCCGCTAGCAGTAGCCATGATCTGTGTGGATGAAATTGGTTTGGGTGTGCGAAGTACAATCTGTGCTTTGCTGCACGATACGGTGGAAGACACTGACATTACCCTACAGGATGTAACCCGCGAGTTTGGTACCGAAATAGCAAAAATTGTAGATGGGCTTACAAAGATTTCTTCTGTAATGGACAGCAACAGCAGCCAGCAGGCTGAAAATTTTAAAAAGATTTTACTAACGCTTACCGACGACCCAAGGGTAATTTTAATAAAACTTGCAGATCGTTTACACAACATGCGCACTATGGACAGCATGAAGCGGGAGAAGCAGTTAAAAATATCTTCTGAAACCGTTTATGTATACGCGCCCCTAGCCCACCGCATGGGTTTGTACAACATTAAAACAGAAATGGAAGATCTTTCCATGAAATACATGGAGCCTGATACTTTTAAATTTATTGCACAAAAACTGCAGGATTCCAAAAAGGAGCGTACCAGGTATATAAATGATTTTATAAAACCAATAAAAGAAAAACTGGATAAAACCGGTTTTGATTTTGAAATTTATGGCCGCCCAAAAAGCATACACAGCATTTGGAGTAAAATAAAAAAGAAAGGCGTGGCATTCGAAGAAGTGTATGACTTATTTGCCATTCGTATTTTAGTAAATGCGCCTCCCTCAAAAGAAAAAGAGGAATGCTGGAAAGTGTACAGTATTATTACTGATGCCTATACGCCAAGCCCAGAGCGACTAAGAGACTGGCTAAGCAATCCAAAAAGCAATGGTTACGAAGCTTTGCACACAACGGTAATGGGGCCACTTGGCCGCTGGGTAGAAGTTCAGATACGCACCAAACGCATGAATGAAATAGCAGAAAAAGGTTTGGCTGCGCATTGGAAATACAAAGAAGGTACAAACGAAGAAAACAGATTTGACCAGTGGTTTGCACAAATAAGGGAAAGCCTAGCACACAACGACAGCGAATCGATTGATTTTTTACATGATTTTAAAACCTCTTTTCTTGCCGAAGAAATTTATGTTTATACCCCAAAGGGTGATGTAAAAATGTTACCCATTGGTGCGACGGCGTTGGACTTTGCATTTGGTGTACATACCGCAGTTGGTAGCCGTTGTATAGGTGCAAAAGTGAACCACAAATTAGTACCCATAAGTTACAAGTTAAAAAGTGGTGACCAGATAGAAATTATTACCAGCGCCAAGCAAAAGCCCAACCCCGAATGGTTAAATTTTGTAGTAACCAGCAAGGCTAAAGCAAAAATTAAAGACACACTTAAAGAAGAAAAAAGAACAGTTGCCGAAGATGGAAAATACATCTTGCAACGCAAGCTGGAAGGAATCGGTGCGGCTAACAGTGTTGTAAATATGGAAGAGCTTTGCCAGTTTTATAAAATAAACAGCACGTTGGATTTACAGTATGATGTAGCGACCAAAAAAATTGACTTAAAAGAATTAAAAGAGTTTACTGTGCATGGCGATAAACTTGTAGCACCAAAACCGGTAAAAATTATTGAAGATAAACCCGCTTACAATCCTGACTTTAAAGCACCCAATAAAAAAGATGCAGAACTTATTATTTTTGGTGAGAGCAGCGATAAAATAATGTACACCCTTGCCAATTGCTGCAAGCCAATACCCGGAGATGATGTGTTTGGTTTTGTAACAACAGGTGAAGGGCTGAAAATACACAGAACCAATTGCCCAAATGCAACAAGGCTCATGGCAAATTATGGGCACAGAGTAGTAAAAACCAAATGGGCAAAAAACAAAGAAATCTCTTTTCTTACAGGTTTAAAAATTATTGGGCTTGATGATGTAGGCGTAATACATAAAATTACCAACCTTATTAGTGGTGAATTAAAGGTTAATATTTCGGCCATGACTATTGAGGCAAAAGATGGAATATTTGAAGGCAATGTAAAAGTATTTGTGCACGATAAAGATGAGCTGGAAAACCTCGTAACCGCATTGCTGGCCTTGCAGGGAATTGAAAGAGTGGATAGGTATGATATAGACTAGATAGGAGATGTGAGATACTAGATATGAGACACAAGATTTTACCGTTCATTAAACGTAATACCAAAAACTAACATGAAAAAATTACTGCCAATATTATCCCTCTTACTTTGCGCAAATGCATTTACCCAAAAAGAAAACTTACAGGCAAAAGTAATCAATGACGCAGCCAAAATAGAACAGGAAGTTATAAACTGGCGCAGAGATTTTCACCCAGACCCTGAGTTGGGAAACACGGCAGATTTCTTTTTAGATGAAAGCAGTTTTAAACTTGGTGTAAATGCGTTTACCAATTTGATATTGGATTTTATGGTGATTAATAAAACAAGTAAATAACGAATATGGAAGAACTAATAAATAAACTCGCTGCCAATGCAGGGATAACACCCGAGCAGGCAGTAAAAGTTTTGGAGACCGTAAAAGACTATGTAAAGGAAAAATTTCCTGTAATGGCAGGCGCAGTAGATAAACTATTTGAAGGTGACGATAAAAAGGAGGACGAAGATTATTTATAGTTTTTACTCCGCCTTATAGTTTTCGCAGTAGCCCAATATATCATCAATATCCTTGTCAGTCAAATTTGGGTAAGGCAACATGGGGCTTTGTTTATATTCTTCATACAGTTTCTTTGCATAAGCATTTCTCGCAATTACTTCCTGCGAATTTCTTACAAATGCATATAACAATTCTTTGCTTTCCCATCTGCTGGCAACGCCTTGCAATGCAGGGCCAACGTAGCTTTCATTTGGCTTATGGCAACTGGCGCAGTTTGCTTTAAACAATTCTTCGCCATTGGTATTTGACACCGCTGCCGGTTTTTCTACATTCATCGAATTATTATCAGCTGCATTATTATTGCAACCTACAATAATAGCAGCGAGCACAAAAAAGAGGGAAATTTTCATCTGTTAAAATTAAGCAAAATAAACAAGTGCAGGTAATTAAGACTAACCCGGTAATGATTCCTCATTTTTTTAGTCGGTGGTGTGCATACGATAACTATCAATGATTTTTCTTTGTTCAAATTTACTTTTCTATAATACAGTTCGGCAACAAAAAAATTAGAGTAAACTTACACTATTGTTTATTTAGGAAGATCCTGATCAGTTTGTATGTGTATTGACAAACCAAGTTTTGAAAAGGAATTACAAAAATCTCTTATAGAATCTTCTAAATTAATAGCGCTGTTTTTAATGATCTCCCGGTATTTTATACATTCATTTCCTTCTTCCTCATGCTTCATCATTTCTACACACAGCGTTATGTTGGTAAGTGGGTTTTCATTTGTTTAAGAATATTTAAAATTCCAAATTCGGCTATTTTAGATTGATGGCTCATTTTTATAAAACTAATTTATAAATACCATGCAATCTATATTTATACCACATACTGTTAATATGCAAAATAGTTTCTCTTGAGGCGGAGGCTAAATTGTATAAGTATAAATAATAAGGCTTTACGGCACTTACCAAAAACATATGGCGAAACGAATTATGATTTTATGAAGGCTGGCTACCTTTTTCCAACCATGCTTGGGGTATCTTTTCCACCAACGATTGTTCTGCTACTAAGCACTATGGCTTTAATAATCTGGGCCATATTGGTCGTATCAATGGTGGTAATATCATCAGATTGTTTGTGATAGGTGGGCTCATTGTCCATCTTTGATGTGGGCATGGTATGGGCGGGCACACCGAGCGCTGCAAGGGTAGCATTATCACTCCTATAAAATAAATTTTCCTTTGGATAAGGATTGGGTTCTAATTTAAAAGCAGAGCCTTCTAAATTCTTTTGTAAAATTTTACCGAAGTCTGATTTTTCATACCCGGTTATATAAGCACTGTTTTTACCCCATTTACTTTCCGTGCCTATCATTTCTAAATTAAACATGGCATCTATTATACATGCATCTATATTTTTAGAAAAATATTGTGATCCCAAACCTCCGCTTCCTTCTGCCGTAAAAGCAACAAAAACAAGGGCACGTTTATTGCTTTTTAATTTGGCAAAATAGTTTGCGAGCATCATAGAATGCGGTAGTGCCCGCTGCATCATCGTTTGCGCCGTTGTAAATAGAATCTCCTGCTGCATTGGGTTTATTACCCACACCCAAATGATCGTAATGGCCTGAAAAAACAACCATTTCATTCTTCAGGCTTTTGCCTGGAAGTATGCCTACAACATTGGTATAATTGGTAGCTGTTATTTTATGTTTAACATCCAGTTCATACTCATCTGCCGTGTTGTTTGTAAGAACAAATATTACGGAGAAGTTTGTCTTTATACCATCTCTTTTATACCGGCGTAATTTTTTAAAGTCGTTGGTAAAAAACTGTTTACAAGAACCAGCTGGTTTGTTTTAGCCGCAATGATTGCTTCCGCTCTTTCCAATAAATTGTCGGTGTTGCCAATAACTATTTTTTTGTAACACGATGTTTAGTTTATTTTTAAAATAGAATCGGTGGTAATAGCAATGATGTTGTTTTGATCCATAATGCTTGTATCTATTTTGGCTGTTCCATTTAAAAACTGGGAACGGATATTTGTAAAATTTTGTTTGTATCTGGTAATTCCGCCCATATTCTTAAGCCCGTAGTTTTTAAACTCAGCTGCTAAAAAGTCAGCTGCTTTTTTCTATTTCGGGCGTGCCCTGTTTTCTGCCACGCATATCAGCAGCAGCAGGCACCGTTTCTATCAGCAGCACCTCTTTTGCTGTTATTGTTTTATTTGCATCTTGTGCCAATGCACCCGCAGCTATGAAAACCAAAAGAAGAAACGCCATTGCTTTTTTATGGAAATTGTATTAGGAAACTATAAATTAAATGATGCTTAAAAGCCACTTGAATGCCCGTTAAACATTAACCGTTATTTGATGGAAAAATGTGGATGCTTTGCAAAGGAAAAATTCTTTGAATTGTCTTAAACCAAACTTCCCCCCGTAGGGGATTGAGGGGGCTCTACAAACTCATCATCTCTTTAAACCTTACTGCTTGTCTTCTGCTCACCTCTATTTTTTCTCCTCCTTTTAAATCAATGAGCAATCCGCCGTTAAAGAATGTTTCTACCTTTTCAATCATACGCAGGTTAATAATGTGTTTTCTGTTTGCCCTAAAAAACACTTTTTCATCCAGTCTTTCTTCCAGAGCATTCAGCGATTTTAAAATAAGAGGTTTGTTGCTGCCAAAAAATACCTTGGCATAATTTCCTACGCTTTCAAAAAGCCTCACTTCAGATAGTTTTACAAACCAGCAACGTTCTCCGTCTTTTACAAAAACCTGGTCGTTTTCTCGTAAGATTCCTCTGTTAACACTCGCAAGGGACGATGCTATTTCTTTTTCTTCTGCGAGTTGCAGTTTGTGCAAAGCATCTGCAAGTCGTTTTGGCTCTACCGGTTTCATTAAATAATCAAGTGCATTTACTTCAAATGCCTTTAATGCAAATTCATCGTAGGCGGTTGTAAATATTACATGCGGCGCCCTGTCTAGTTCCTGTAACATATCAAACCCAGTTTTACCTGGCATTTGTATATCAAGAAAAATAAGATCGGGCAGTAAACTTTCAATTTTTTCTATTCCTTCTTTTGCATTTGCCGCCTCGCCTATAATTTCAATTTCGGCAAATTCGTTCAGCAGTTTTTTTAATTCGTTGCGGGCAAGTCTTTCATCATCTATTATGATTGCTTTGTACATAACATTTAATTTTTATCATTATAAAATATCGGCAACAGGCATCGTAATTTTTGACTGTACCATATTATCATCGTTGTTCACTATTTCGAAATTTGCTTTTTTATTGTAGAGAAGATTCAATCTTTCCTGTGTACTTTTTATACCAAAGCCGGCGGGATTTTTTACTTCAATCGTTTGCAAGCTGCCGGTATTTTTTACAATAAGTTCGTGGTGGTTATCTACAAAGTGAGATGAGATTTGAATAACACCACCTTTTTCGTGTTTGCTGATGCCGTGTTTAATTGCATTTTCTACAAGCGTTTGCAACATCATTGGTGGGATAGGTTGTGTGAGTGTATCCTCATCTATGTCAAGCTCAACCCTCAACCTTTCTTCAAACCGCATTTGCTCTAGAGCGAGGTAATCATTCACAATATCCAGTTCCTGCTGTAGTGGCACTGTTTCCTGATTTTCTGCCTGCAGGCTGCTGCGCAAAATGTTACTGAGTTCTGTTATAGCCGTTCTTGCTCTCGTGGGGTTTTCATCCACAAGTGCCCTAATACTGTTGAGTGCATTAAAAATGAAATGAGGATTTATATGAGATTTAATTGTTTTTAATTCAAGCGATTTTACTACGCCCTCCAGCCGCAATTTATCTAACTGATCTCTTCTGTTTTTATCTACATAATGCCACACAAGGTAAATAAGCAACCAGATGGAAAGCAAGATGATATTAAAAACCATACCGCCAAAATTTCTTCCTTTGCGTTGTTCTTCAAACTGCCAGTTATTGCTTTTATTCCTATACCAACCGGTAGATTTTTTTATTTTTATAAACGATACATATTTAGCCGAGTCGAACAAACCATTTTTTTCGTAGAGATAATAGTCGGTATCGGCTATTTTCATCTCTTTTTCGAGCAGGGCTGCTTTGTCTTTTCGCTCGCTTATCTCATATTTTTCAAAAGTGTTACCGGGTATTTTTATTAAAAGTTGTGAGCCATAAAAAGAAAGAACGGCTGAGATACTAACGCCGGTAATAAATGTGATAAAAACTTTTTCAGGCGAAAAACTTAACCATTTTAATTTTTTTAAAACAAATCGTAAACTGTGGGTGACTATTATAAAACAGGCAAAATCAGTAAACAGTGCAAAAAAGAAAAGGTTTCTTTTTGTTTCCGGTGTAAGTATAGATTCAGGTGCAAACTGGTATGCTACAAATACCTGTAACAATAACCAGCCGCCCCATCCTGCCATCTGGCAAATCCAATATCGAGTCCTTCTTTTCATGTATCACAAATTTAAATCGTAAGCCCTGTAATTTGGGTTTTTACTTTTATTACTGGCAATATATAAGTTTAAAAGGCTTTCGCTGCTTGGGCATCGCTTGTTGGGGTTCTCTTAACGGAGATCATTTTTTAAGCAATTTTATAATTCGCTATTTTTACAGCATGGCAAATCCCAACTTAAATACCGATGCTACCAAACAAACTACTGCAGAAAAGGAGTTTGAAAATAACATTAGACCAAGCGAAATTGCAGATTTTGCAGGGCAGCCGCAAACAATAGAAAATCTTCGCATTTTTATAAAAGCAGCCAAACTTCGTGGCGAAGCACTCGATCATATTTTGTTTCATGGCCCGCCGGGGTTGGGCAAAACAACCCTTAGCAGGATTGTTGCAAACGAATTAAATGTAAGCATAAAAGAAACCAGCGGACCAGTAATAGAAAAGCCCGGCGACCTTGCAGGCTTGCTTACCAACCTGGAAACAAACGATGTACTTTTTATAGATGAAATTCATAGGTTAAGCAATGTGGTAGAAGAATATTTATATGCCGCCATGGAAGACTATCGCATAGATATTATGATTGATAGTGGGCCGGCAGCAAGAAGCATTCAGATAGATATTAATCCATTTACACTCATTGGTGCCACAACAAGGAGTGGTTTGCTTACAGCACCATTGCTCTCCCGCTTTGGTATAAAAAGCAGGTTGGAATATTACGATGCTGCTACTTTAAAAAACATACTGCTTCGCAGCTCAGGCATTTTAAACACAAAAATTACCAGCGATGCTGCTGCAGAAATTGCGGGCAGAAGCCGCGGTACACCACGTATAGCAAACGGACTACTACGCCGTGTGAGAGACTTTGCGCAGGTATTGGGCAATGGTGTTATTGACATGAACATTACCGAGCATGCTCTCAATGCGCTCAATGTAGATGCATACGGACTCGATGAAATGGACAACCGAATTTTAAGCACCATCATAGACAAGTTTAAAGGAGGCCCTGTAGGCATTACCACCATTGCAACGGCAGTGGGCGAAGAGCCCGGCACGCTGGAAGAAGTGTACGAACCGTTCTTAATAAAAGAGGGTTTTATTATGCGTACCGCAAGAGGCAGAGAAGCAACTGAAAAAGCTTACAAACATTTAGGAAGAACACCGAGGACGAATATGGGCGATGGGATGTTGTTTGTGTAAAGGTTATAGGTTGAAAGTCAATGGTTTGTTTGGTTCAGGGGGTTTTTAAATATCGCTTGTGTTGGATTTTATAGCAAGACTTACCAACTGTATTTATTTTTTGTGAGTAATCTTTGGGGCTGTAAAAATGTAGAACGCTGCTCAAACTTTGTTGCGGCTGTTTGTAGTACAAGCCTGTTACGGCAGACTCCTCGACATTTCGCTGCGCTTATGCGTGGGGGTACTACTGTCCATCCGCCAGCTCTTCAGTACAAAATCTTTTTTCATCTTTTATAGAAGCGCAGTGTGGCGAAGTTTAAAGATAAAACACCTTGTAACGAAGAAAATTCTATTTAAAATATACGAAGACCTGGTTTTCAAAAAGCCGATAAGGTAATAAAAGAGTTTAAACATTTGCTGAATTTGGTTGGCTGGTCGGCGACCAACTCTTGGTGCTCAAAATCTGTTGACATCGCTAATCTAGCAATGCAAAAAAAATTTTTCTTTAAAATTACAACAAGTAGCTTTGCAAATTCAAACTGCCAATTTATGTTAAACTGCTTATTTCGAAAAAATATATACTTAATTGTTTTAGGTATATTTATACAATCTTCATTGGTTTCTGCACAGCCCTGTCTTACCAATGTGTTAATCAATCCAAGTTTTGAAAGCCCAGCACAACCGAACCTTGGCAATAATTTTTCTTCGCCCTATAATGTTTTTAATGGCTGGCGAATCCCTTTGGCAACTGAAAATTTATCTACAGGTGGCTTTAATATCGTAAAAGTAAATGGTACGAGTTACCCCAACGGACCTGTCATTGCGAATGGTATCGGTAATCAATATATCGATGTACTAGATTCCAGTGCTTATGTTGAACAAAATTTTGCGCTTACTTGCCCTGCTACCATTACCTTTAGCGGCTGGTTTTCTCGCAGAGAACCCGGTGGTACGGGTTTTTCGGGTTTTATTGATATAAATGATGGCGCTACCGTTGTTGCTACATCCAGTTTAGCAACATTTGCAAGCAATGAAAGCAAAGAAACCTGGAAACAGGTAACAGGTACAGCGAATTTACCTATAGGTACTTACACTTTTCGTTTTTCTGTGGATGATTTTGCAAATATTGATAATGCTTTTCTTTGTGCTAGCCCAGCAGGTTGTGTGCTGCCAGTTTCCATCGCAGATTTTTATGCTGTTTCAGAAAAATGTATCAATAAACTTAGCTGGATTACTTCGTCAGAAATAAACGCCAACCGTTTTGATATTGAATACAGCGCAACTGGTGTGGCTTTTAAAACGGTAGGTTCTTTACCTGCAAAAAATGTAAGCACCGGTAACAGCTACAGTTTCAATCATAAAACGGTCGCAGGTGCCAAATCTTTTTATCGTTTAAAGGCAATTGATATAGACGGTAAAATAACTTATTCTAAAATAGTAAATGTTGCCTCTACCTGCAATACCTTTTCAATAAATATTTACCCTAATCCTGTCGCAGATGTATTGCATGTAAATGTTTTCAACAACAGCTCGGCAAAATTGGTTGTTTTTAATACAGATGGCAAAATGGTATTACCTTTTACCACCCTTAAAAATGGTGCTAATGAGGTTACCTTTAAAACTTTATCAAGAGGTGTTTATATTGTAAAAATTTTTAGTGTCGCCGAAACAAAAGTGATAAGAATTATTAAGATGTAAATGTTCTATATTCTTTGTTGTCAGTTATTTTTAAAACAAAAGGCGAAGCTATTTTTGCAATCTGCCTCATAAGTTTAATGATTGTTTTATAAAGTTGTCCTGCACGAGGGCGAAGAAATGCAACCCAGCAAAAGTGCGTAACTCTTTGCTTACGGCTGCGTTAAGATTGTATTTGAAAACCCAATCATTGTAAATTTATTCAAATTTAGGAGAAACACCCCACTCCCACTATCCTTAGACTTAGGCGATGGATCTCTACGGGTTTTTAATAATGAATGGGTATGTTGTACTCATCAAACACCACCACCTCACAAATTATCTATTTTATTTTTATACGCCTTTTCTGTGGTGTATAGTCATCAGCACTGGTATACCTGTAATCTTCAGCCATCTTTAGAGCATCTCTAAAAAATGATTTCATATATCGCCTTTTTGAAAATAGATATTTGCCATTTATCATCAAAATAAACCAACCAAATATTTATATCAATTTATTCATAACCACGAAATCGCATAAAACTCAATATTAGTAGGGGTTTCAGACGCAAATCTAAAAATTACATCGCCAACTACCATAAAATAAAAGGTATTATGTGTTGCATAGTACCAAACTTAGCATATCTTTGTTTTATCAAAGTAAGAAATAACTACAAATTTTTTAATCATGAATATTGATAACACAGCAAGCCAAATGCGGAAAGGAGTTTTGGAGTTTTGCATTTTATCGGTAATAAAACAAGGGGAAGCTTACCCTTCAGATATTATTGATAAAATGAAGGCTGCCAACCTCAACATTTTTGAAGGCACATTGTACCCTTTGCTTACAAGACTAAAAAATGCAGAACTGCTCACCTACAGGTGGGTAGAAAGTAATAGCGGACCGCCACGAAAGTATTTTTTACTTACAGAGAAGGGTGCTGATTTTTACAAAGAACTAGAAGCCACCTGGAATGAATTGGCAAATGCGGTAGCAGCATTAACAAAATAAAAACAACCTCAACAACAACATTAACTACAACAATTATTACAACATGAAACAGGTAATAAACATAAATTTTCAAGGTAGGGTGGTTCCAATAGAAGTATCTGCTTACGAAATATTAAAAGCTTATGTAGATAGTTTGTCTCGCCACTTTTCTCAGGAAGATGGCAAGGATGAAATTATAAATGATATAGAAAACCGTATCGGAGAGCTATTTCAGGAAAGAATAAAAGCAGGTGCTATATGCATTACAGATGAAGATGTAAATGCAATAATAAAAAGTATTGGTCGCCCTGAAGATTTTGACGATGCTGACACATCCTCTGCTAGTGATTCAACAAAAGCGGACAATTCTTCAACTCAAAGCGGATCTTCTAACGCCAATAACAATTACGGTGGTAAAAAGAGATTATTTAGAGATGAAAATCACAAGCTTGTGGGTGGCGTTTGCAGTGGTATAGCTAACTATTTTGATATTGATATCGTAATTGTAAGAATTGTATTTCTTGTACTTCTTTTCTCTTTCGGTATAGGTTTTATACCATACATTATTTTATGGATAGCAGTACCAAGCAGCGCTACCACAGTAATTGGGAGCAGAAGAAAAAAATTGTACAGAGACAATGATGAAAAATATATTGCCGGTGTTTGCAGCGGTATAGGCAATTATTTAGGCATAAATGCATGGATACCAAGGGTGCTTTTTTTAGTACCGTTGTTATCATTTGTAAGCAGAAACCGTTGGGGATATTGGGGAGATGGCGATATTAATTTATTCAGCTTTAGCCCTGGTGCTTTGTTTGTATATATTATACTTTGGTTGGTATTGCCTGAAGCAAAAACTACTGCGGAGAAGTTAGAGATGAAGGGTGAAAAAGTAGACATAAACAGCATTAAAGAATCTGTAGTGGAAGAAATGAGAGGCGTACAACAGAGAGCACAAAAATTCGGTAAAGAAGCGGTAAATGTGGCTAGTGAAAGAGGGAAAGTTTTTGGAGCTGAAGCAGGAACAATTGCACGAAAAGGAGGAAGGTCTTTAGGCAATATCATTGTACTGATTGTAAAAGGGTTTGTGTATTTTATTCTTGGTATTATAGGAATATCATTAATAATAGCGCTCTTCACTTTTGGGATAGCAGCGATGGGCGTTTTCCCGATGAAAGATTTTTTGCTTACTAAAGGATGGCAAAATGTGTTTGCTTGGGGTACATTATTGTTCTTTATTATAGCACCAATGATTGCCATCATCACCTGGATAATAAGAAAGCTAGCTAGGATGAAAACAGGAAGTAAAATGCTCCGCTTAGGTTTCAGTGCTTTATGGGTTATAGGTTGGGTAAGTATTATTTTATTGATCGCATCACTTTCAAAAGATTTCCGGCATTCATCTAACATAAACGAGCAGGAGGTTTTCTTGTCAAACCCGGGAGCTCAATCACTTGAAGTAACTACAATTGCGCCTGGCACAAGGTTTACAAGAAACAGTTGGTTTAGCATGGAGCCATTTGAAGGTACCGATGAAGACAGTGCCGTTATTAGAAATACAACCATACATATTGTAAAAGCAACCAACGACAGCTTTAGGGTAACAATAATAAAAACTGCTTGCGGCAATACAAGAAGAAACGCAGATACTCTTGCTTCGCTCATTAATTTTAATGCAGAGCAAAAAGATTCTTTGCTTGTAATAGATCAGGGGGTATCGATTAACAAAACCAATAAATTTAGAAACCAACATGTGATTATCACCGTGTACGTACCCGTAGGCAAACAAATAAAAATAAATGATCGGGTAAACACTACATCACGAATTAGTTTTGGAGGTCCTTTTAACAGCAATTGGGAGAATGATTTTGAAAGCATAAAATTTGAAAACCTGGAAAATGGATGGGATGAAGGGGAGTGGTATACAATGACAAAAGATGGTTTGTTTACAAAAGATGGTAAACCTGCAGACAGTTATAGAAGAGATAGGGTTGATATAAACAGTAATGGAATTGATGTAAGAGATCGTAAGGGAAGGGTAAAAATTACAAAAGATGGAGTAACCGTTTACGAAGGTGATGATGAAAATTACAGGTATGATAATAAGCCCTCGAATAAGTTTGATTCAATAAAAATGAATATCAGGAAAGAAGAAATACGTTACAAAGATTCGTTGCAAAAAGAAAAAGAAAAAATAGAAAAGCAACTGGAGAAATACGAAAACAAAGAGGAGAGCAATACTTTCTTATTTAAATCGCTTCCATTTAGAAATGCTATGGTATTACTCAATTAGTGAGTTAGTTAGCTATGTTGAGGTTGAATAAAGTCCTGCCGGTAACGGTGGGGCTTTCTTTTTTATTTACATTTGCACCAAAAAAAACACATGAAAAATACTCCTTTTACTGATAAGCATGTTGCCCTTGGAGCTAAAATGGCAGACTTTGCAGGTTTTAATATGCCCATTTCTTACTCCGGTATTAACGATGAACATGCAATTGTACGCAATGCAGCGGGCGTTTTTGATGTGAGCCACATGGGAGAATTTATGGTGAAGGGACCAAATGCGCTGGAGCTTATTCAACGCATTACTACAAATGATGCCGCAAAACTAACTGCAGGCAAAGCGCAATATAGTTGTATGCCCAATGAAGAAGGCGGCATTGTAGATGATTTGTTGGTGTACTGTATAAAAGAAAATGAAGTGTATATGTTGGTGGTAAACGCGGGTAATATTGATAAAGACTGGCAGTGGATTACAAAATACAATACCAATGATGCGCAGCTGCAAAATATATCTGACGACACCTGCCTGCTTGCAATACAAGGCCCACTTGCTACAAAAATATTACAACCGCTTACAGAAATTGATATTTTAAATTTGCAATACTACACATTTGCAAAAGGTAAATTTGCAGGAGTAGACAATGTATTGATAAGCGCTACAGGTTATACAGGAAGCGGTGGTGTTGAAATTTATTTTGAAGATAAAGATGGTGCTGCCGATAAAATATGGGATGCAATTTTTGAAGCAGGTAAAGTTGCAGGCATAAAACCCATAGGCCTGGGCGCAAGAGATACTTTAAGATTAGAGAAAGGATTCTGTTTGTACGGGATGGATATTAATGATACTACATCTCCTATTGAAGCTGGTTTGGGATGGATTACAAAATTTACAAAAGAATTTACGGCAAAAGAATTGTTTGAAAAGCAAAAAGCCAATGGTGTTTCAAAAAAGCTGGTAGGGTTTGAAATGGTTGAAAAAGGTATCGCACGCCACGACTACGATATAAAAGATTTTGAGGGAGCCACCATAGGCTCCGTAACATCTGGCACGCAGGCACCGTCGCTCGGTAAGGCAATAGGCATGGGCTATGTGCACACAAAATTTTCGCCCATTGGAACAGAAATATTTATAAAAGTTAGAAACACTTTACTAAAAGCTGTGGTCGTTAAAATTCCTTTTGTGTAATGGCACAAATTAAAATAACAACCTTTATTAAAAATACACCGGCTGTTGTTTTTGATCTTAGTAGAAGTATAGATCTACATAAACTATCAACAGCAAAAACAAATGAAGAAGCCGTGGCAGGTGTAACTTCTGGCTTGATAAGCTTAAATGAAACTGTTACATGGCAGGCATTTCACCTTTTTAAACTAAGGCAGTTCACATCCAGGATTACAGAATATGATTTTCCGCATTCATTTACAGATCAAATGCAAAAGGGCGATCTTAAATATTTTCGTCATGAGCATTTGTTTTCAGGTAAGGAAGGTGGCACTTTGATGGAAGATAGAATTGACCTAGAAGCGCCATGTGGATTACTGGGAAAACTAGTGATGAAAATTTTTTTAAAGAACTATTTTAAAAGATTTTTGATAGAAAGAAATACTTTAATAAAAGAATTTGCAGAAAGCAACAAATGGAAAGCAATTTTAAAACAGCAATAGAAATTTAATATTGAATGAAACCAACCCTGTACACCTGTCTCTCTCCCGCACTTTTACATTTGTATGATGTAAGCAATAGCATTGTTGTAATAATTGATGTGCTTCGTGCCACCTCTACCATTGCAACAGCGTTAAACAACGGCGCAAAGGAAATAATACCGATAGATAATGTTGCAGAATGCATAAAAATAGGTACAGAATTAAATGCTATTACGGCCGGTGAAAGGGATGGGCAGGTAGCCGAAGGTTTACAATACGGTAACTCTCCTTTTGAATACCCAACGGAATTTATTAAAGATAAAACGCTGGTTCTTACTACTACCAATGGAACAAAATTACTGCACATGGCATTGGCGAGCGGTGCTACAGAAATTATTACCGGATCATTTCCTAATATAACAGCTGTATGCAGTTATTTGCTGGGCCAAAATAAAAATGTGGTACTTGCCTGCGCTGCGTGGAAAGATAAGGTGAATATAGAAGACACCCTTTTTGCCGGGGCTATTGTAAACAGGGTAAAAGAAAATTTTACTTTACAATGCGACTCAGCTCAAATGGCAGAAAGCCTTTACATAACGGCACAGCCAGATTTATTTGAGTTTATGAAAGAACGTAACGCTACCCATTATCATCGCCTAACAAAATACCATTTAGAAAAAGACATTCGTTATTGTCTTACCAATGATGGCGCACCTTCGTTGCCAGTTTATACAAATGGAAAATTGGTGAATGGTTTTGTTTGAAAATTTGGCTAATTTTAGCATATGAACGTAGCTCATAAATATCTGCCTAATTATACCTACGAAGATTATTGCCAATGGGAGGGACAGTGGGAATTGATTGAAGGAATTCCTTATGCGATGTCGCCGCTACCAATACCTGTTCACCAAAGAGTTAACGGAAATTTATATGCTAATTTCGAAATAGCGTTAAAAAAGTCCTGTAAAGAGTGCAAAGCTTATTTACCCATTGATTGGAAGATAAAGGAAAGTACTATTCTGCAACCGGACTTACTTGTAGTTTGTCAGAAAATAGAAAAGAAGTATTTAGATTTTTCGCCTGAACTTGTTGTAGAAATTTTATCTCCCTCTACAGCGGTAAAAGACAGGAACATTAAAAAAGAAATCTATCTTTCCGAAGGGGTAAAATACTTTCTTATACTTGATCCACAATTAAAAAAATTAGAAATATACGAATTGCTTAATAACACCTATTCTCCGTTAGCAATTTCTTCAAACAATTTTGTTTTTACATTTCAAGACGGCTGTACTGCAGATGTGGATTTTGAGGATATTTGGGATTAATACCTCACCTAAAAATCTTTAATACATACTTAACCATTTATACTTTGTGGGACAACTTTCCCTTCGTACCTTGCACAATGCGGTCGGTAAATGGCATTTGCATTTGCTTCACAAACGGTCGTTATTAACTTCAGCATATATAAACTACTGTTTCTTTGGCATTACCACATCTTATTAAACACATTTACAATAACGGCACTGACGAGGCTATTCGCCGTGGCAAAAAAATTCAGTCATTAGGCTATGTAGAGCTGGTGGAGCATGATGAACTAATGAGCAATATTGTTTTTAGGGTAAAAGATGATGTGTACAGCACATTTTACAAAGTATATATTGAAAAATACAGCGATGCAAAAGCAATGAACCTTCGTTGCAGTTGCCCTTACAACATTGGAGATATTTGCCGCCACGAAGCAGCCGCATTATTGCGCCTGCAGGATATGGTAGATAAAAATTTACTGCACAGCAGCGCCCTACAGTATAACCAGATGCACTCAGTTGCTAAGATGAAAAACATTGATCTTAAAATAATTAAAATGCTTTCGTCTCCTTCTATCTTTCATGAAGCAGAGGAGCTGATGCAAACAACCAAAGCCACTATTTTAAAAGCGGCAGATGAAAGAGTAGAAGCAGAATTGATCATTAAGGGAGAAAAATTTCCGCTGGTTATTCAAAAAAATGATGAGCGAAATTTTGATACATCCTGCATGTGCAGTGAAGCCATGCACCCTTTGTGCGAGCACAAAGTATTGTTGTTTGTGCAACTGCTGCATAATTATGGTGCAGACTATTTTGACACCATTAGAAACCGCGACAAAGAAAAAAACAAACTACTTCAAATTTATGGCTACAGCCTAGCAGATGACCTTACCGGTAAATTTGAATTTACCTATAAAGACAGCAAACCTTTTTTAAAAGTACTAGATACATCTATAAAAAGAGTAGTTGCTGCAACACCCGCAACTGTGTCTGCATACCGCACTGCTCCTGCGTTTGTGCCCATAGTAAATGTACCTGCACCTGAAAAAATTGCTTCCACACAAAAGAGAATGCGGTTGGGGTTGGTTTTTAATTTCAACTCAAAAAGCTACCCGGGTTTTACGGTTGATGCCATACAGGGCGAGCCGGATGAAGACAACAAAGAATACCTTGGGAAAACGGAAGCCATTGATCTCACAAAGTTTGTAGATACATCAGATTTTTCTGAAAATGACAAATCGCTTTTTCAACAGCTACGGAAGTTGCAGGAAAACGAAATAAATAAATACCTAAACCGCAACTCTCCGTTCAGTGGCATTTGGGAAAATATTATTCATACAGATGGCGATGATTTGCCCGAAGAAACCAAACAGCTTATTACAGAATATCTTCATCCAAAACTTAGAAAAATATTTGATGAACAGTGCAAAAACCCATTTGTTTTTATACTGCCATTCTCTAAAAAACTTAAAACAGCGCATTTAGTAGAGACGGAATTAAGCGATGAATTTTTATCTCCTGTATTTAAAGTGGCTGCTAAAAAAAGCCAGTTCGAAATTTCGTGCATGGTAAAAATTGATGGTGACCCTGTTGCTTTTACCGAAAACAAATCAGGCAACAGCCTTGTTTTTTTGTATGAAGATGTAATGTATACCTGGCAAAAAACGGAAGATGTAATGCAGGCGGAAAAATTTATTAGAGATGGTAATATAGCTTTAAGCAAAAGCAACTGGGCAGACAAAATGGAAAATATCATTCTTCCATTAACGAAAGAGTATGAGGTAGAATTTGATAAATCGTTGGTGAAGGAAGTAAAAGTTTCCGTGCCCGATATTAAATTAATGTTGCAGGAACGGGGAGAGTATTTACTTTTTCAACCGGTATTTTCTTATAAAGGGTTTGAGACAAAAGCAGGCGATAAAGAAGTGCTTATTATACCCGATGGCGATAAAATATTGCAGATATACCGCAATAAAGATGCAGAAGATGCTTTTATGGCAAAGCTGGAAAGCTTACACTCAGGTTTTATAACAAAGCAGGAAACTGGAAGCCTTGTATTAAAAGGTGCAGATGTGCTGCGCAACAACTGGTTCTTTCTTTTTGTAGATGCAATGAAGGAAATGAAAATCCCAGTATTTGGTTTTGAAGCATTAAAGAACTTTAGGTTTAATACAGCACGACCTAACACAAATATTCACGTAAGCAGCGGGCAAGATTGGTTTGATGCAAAAGTAGAGATCGAGTTTGGCGAGCAGAGGGTGGGCATTGCAGATATAAAGAGAGCGTTGGCAGATAAACGATCTTTTGTACAATTGGGCGACGGCACATTGGGAATTTTACCTGACGAGTGGTTAAAAAAATACTCTCTTTTATTTAAAGTGGGCGATGGCAGAAGCGATAAACTTCGCCTTAGCAAATACCACATGAGTGTGATAGATGACCTCTACGAAAACAGAAACGAAGAGGAGATGAGTTTTGCGCTGGATGAAAAATATGAGCGGCTTAGAGAGTATAGAAATATTCCTGAAACTGCGGCACCTGCCCAGTTAGAGCCCATTTTACGACCATACCAGCTTGCGGGTTACAGGTGGTTAAATTACTTAAACGAGGTAGGCTGGGGTGGCATACTGGCAGATGACATGGGGCTTGGTAAAACTGTACAGGCCCTTACCATGCTTGATCATTATAAGCACGAAAATGGGTCACTCATTGCAATAGTTGTATGCCCTACAACACTTATTTATAATTGGCAGAATGAAATAAAAAAGTTTACACCTTCGCTTGTAGCACATGTGCACCATGGCAGCACCCGCGGCAGAAATGTAGAAGAATTAAAAGTGGCCAACATCATCATTACGACCTATGGTACGTTGCGCAGCGATATACAATTGTTTTTAAAAATACATTTCGATTATGTGGTGCTAGATGAAAGCCAGGCTATAAAAAACCCATCATCAAAAGTAACCAAAGCTGCTTCTTTGTTAAACGCTACCAACCGTTTGTGCATGAGTGGTACGCCTCTTCAAAACAATACGTTTGATATTTATGCACAAATGAATTTTTTAAATCCAGGCCTACTTGGAAGCATGGAGTTTTTTAGAAATGAATTTGCCAACCCAATAGATAAATTTGGCGAGCAAGAGCAAAAGGAACATTTACGCAAATTATTGTATCCATTTATTCTTCGTCGCACAAAAGAACAGGTAGCAAAAGACTTACCTGAAAAAACAGAACAGATTCTTTTTTGCGAAATGGAAAAAGAGCAACGTAAAATTTACGATGCCTACCGCAACAGTTATAGAGATAAAATACTTGGTACTATTGAGGAACAGGGTATTCAAAAATCGCAGCTTACCATTTTACAGGGCTTGATGAAACTGCGCCAAATTTGTGATAGCCCCGCTATTTTAAATGAAGAAGATAAGTTTCCAAACCACTCCATAAAATTGGATGAACTAACGAGAGAAATTTTAGAAAACATAGGAGACCACAAAGCCCTTGTGTTTTCGCAGTTTTTGGGAATGCTGGCGCTCATTAAACAGAAATTAACCGAAAATAATATTCCGTTTGAATATTTTGATGGCAGCACATCTGCAGTTGACAGGGAAAAAGCAATTCAAAATTTTCAAAACAACGATGAGTGCCGGGTATTTTTAATTTCGTTGAAAGCCGGTGGTGTAGGGCTTAACTTAACTGCCGCAGATTATGTATATATAGTGGACCCATGGTGGAACCCGGCCGTAGAGCAACAGGCTATTGACCGTACACACAGGATTGGACAAACCAAAAATATTTTTGCTTATCGTATGATTTGTATAGACACAATTGAAGATAAAATATTACAGCTGCAGGAACGCAAAAAAATTCTTGCTAAAGAATTAATAGCTGATGATGCCAATTTTGTGAAGGCGTTGAGTAAGTCTGATGTGGAGTATTTGTTTAGTTAAATGTTTAATGGCAAGTTGTACTAAATTGTTTATGAAGAGATTATTAATTTATATCGGATTGATTATTTCATTTCACTCAACAATAGGACAAAATTCTATTATTGGGTGTTATGGAAGAGAGGACAGTCAAATAGCTCTTAATGCCAACTCAAGTTTTTTCTTTTTTTATGCTGTTGACACTAACAGAGAATGGTTAAAAGGAACCTGGGGTTTAAACGGAAAAAAATTAATATTTACACCCAAAATAGTTTACGATACAGCTATAATTAAAAAAGGAGACTTGTCAATTGATTCTTTAATACTATCAAGGGACTACACTTCAGAACGAATCATACAAACGAACAATAGAGTTATTTACATGTTTCAATATGAACAAAATGAAAAGCTTTGTCCCCAAGTATTAACATACAAGGGTCATACATTGTACGTTATCAACAATAAAAAGCTACAAAAAAAGAAAATCAAAAATGGCTATTATAAAGAACCTTTCAATGCATGGTATACAAAAGATAAATGCAAATACTAAAACATTATAAGTGTTTGTTTAAAGACCAATTGTGTGTTTTAAAAATATTTCATTCGACATTTCATCCTTCGCAAAAAATATAATTTACCTTATCTTTACCCAAATCGAAAAAACTATACGCAGGCTTATGTTTAATTTAATACTTTTTGGTCCTCCAGGTAGCGGAAAAGGTACGCAAAGTGAGAAAATAATTGAAAAATATAAACTTGTTCATTTAAGTACTGGAGATTTATTGCGTTCGCAAATTGCAAAACAAACAGCTTTAGGTTTAGAGGCAAAAAAATTAATGTCGAAGGGACAATTGGTACCCGATGAAGTGGTTGTTGGTATGATCAGTTCGTGTGTAGAACAGGATATGGATGCTGCGGGTTTTTTATTTGATGGTTTTCCAAGAACGGAATCTCAGGCACAATCGCTGGACGCTTTGCTGAAACAGAAAAATGAAACAATAAACTTATTCATCGGTTTAGATGTAAGCGAAAAAGAAATTACAGACAGGCTCATGAAACGTGGTGCTACAAGTAACAGACCCGATGATAGCGACCCCGCAATAATTGCAAAAAGAATTAGTGTTTATAAAACTGAAACGGAATCTGTAGCCGATCATTATAAAAAATTTGATAAGGTTGTAATGATAGCCGGCGAAGGAAGTATAGAAGATATTTTTAAAAGAATTTGTAAAGAAATAGACAGCAGGCTTTAAGCTTGCTTTTTTTTATATAAGTTTATAAAAACAGACAGTATGGATAATGAAAAAATAAATTTTCTTACAACAGGTTCCATTGAAAAAATAGATATGCTCACAGAAGAAACAGAGCCAGTTTGGGGTGTGATGAATGCCCAAGAAATGGTAGAGCACCTGGCAGACTTCTATAATGTATCAACCGAAAAAATAAAAGTTGAACTTGTAACACCCGAAGAACAGCTACCACGCTACATGGAGTTTTTAATGAGCGAGAAACCATTTAAGGAAAATACAAAAGCACCGGCAACGCTTATTGGCGAAAAACCATTGCCACTTCGTTTTGCATCTTTGAGCGAAGCAAAAAACAATTTGCAAAAAGCCATTATAGATTTTACAGAATATTTTAGCGAGAATAACGAACAAAAAACGTTACACCCTTTATTTGGAACACTCAACTTTGAAGAATGGGTGAAACTGCATCACAAACATGTAGTACATCATCTAAACCAGTTTCAATTAATGTAGATGAAACTTTTATCTGTTAAAATACAAGATTAAAAAATTAATAGCCGTTATAAGTAGTGAATACAGATAAAGGGATTTAATCGAAAATTTATCTCTAATTAAATGCCATAAAGAAACAAATGGCAATACAAATAATGCGAGTATCATGGGCAGCCATAAAATTTCGAATATGGCACCTACAAATGCATATTTGTAAATAGGCACATTGGTACTCAAAATATAAAAAAATAATACGCCCAAGGTTGTATAAAACACTATTTTGCTAGTGGGATTATTTTTAAAAAATAAGGTTGGTTTATTTACCATCATTTTTTTGTATATCGTAATTATTTATTGAACGGCTCCATCTGTAAACGATTTTACCCCCCGCACATTCCGCTGCACATACATTGCTGTATGTCTTTTCATCGCAGCTACATACCGGCTTGTAATCCATAGTACACATACAGTCTCGCTTTACGGTTCCTTTACAAGTATCCTCTTTTGTTGTTTTGCAGGATAAAACAAAAGCCATTATAAATACAACTATAAAATAGCTTTTCATTTTTGCCGGCATAGTCATAACATATATTTATGCTTATAAAATTACAATTTTCTTTTCATTGCTTAGCTTTGTTGCAACAAACGAAAAACATGCAAAAACTAGGTAATTACATAACAGGCAATTGGATAGATGGTGATGGTGATGGCGTTAATTTATTTAATGCAGTTAATGGAAATGTTATAAGCACAGCAACATCTAAAGGTTTAGATTTTGAGGCTGTACTAAAATATGCAAGGGACACAGGAAATCCTTCTTTGCGTAAAATGACTTTTCAGCAGCGGGGTAGAATGTTGCGAGCACTTGCTTTGCATTTATTAAAACACAAAGAAACTTTTTACAACATAAGTTACCAGAGTGGAGCTACAAGGATAGACAGCTGGATAGATATAGAAGGGGGCATTGGAAACCTCTTCAGCAATGCAACATTGCGCAGAAAATTGCCTGACGAATCTTTTTGCCTAGATGGTGATCCTATCAGCCTTGGCAAGGAAAATACTTTTATGGGGCATCATATTCTGGTACCAAAAGAAGGCGTGGCGGTTCATATAAACGCTTACAATTTCCCCGTATGGGGCATGCTGGAAAAAATTGCCTGCAATTTACTGGCAGGAATGCCTTCGGTCGTTAAGCCTGCAACGGTTACCTCTTATCTTACTGAAGCGGTGGTAAAAGAAATTATTGCATCAGGTATTTTGCCACAAGGCGCACTACAACTTATTTGCGGCAGCGCAGGTAATATGCTGGATTATGTTACGTCACAAGACGTTGTAACGTTTACCGGATCTGCAGATACCGGTTTAAAATTAAGATCGCACCCGAAAATTTTAGGTGAAAGTGTTCCTTTTAATATGGAGGCCGATTCGCTCAACTGTATTGTACTTGGCACTGATGTGACACCCGGAATGCCCGAGTGGGACATCTTTATAAAAGAAATTAAAAAAGAAATGACGGTAAAAGCCGGACAGAAATGTACAGGCATCCGCAGAATATTTGTACCCGAAAATAAGCTGGAAGACGTGCAGAAAGCCATTGCCGCTGCGTTGGAAACCACAGCCATCGGAAACCCTTTAAATGATAAAGTGCGCATGGGTTCGCTTGCCGGGCAAGACCAAAGAAATGATGTGCGCAGCCAAGTGCAAAAAATATTAGCGTCTTCTCAAATAATTTATGGCTCGCTAGACAGTGTTGCCGTAATTGATGCTGATGAAAAAGCAGGTGCGTTTATAAGCCCGATCCTTTTATTAAATACAAATCCATTCAGCAGTGAAGAGCCCCACAATATTGAAGCATTTGGTCCCGTTAGTACCATCATGCCTTATAAAGATATTTACGATGCTATTGCCTTGAGTAAAAAAGGAAAAGGCAGTTTGTGTTCATCTATCGTAACGGCAGATGCCGCTATTGCCAAACAATATGTGATTGGCGCTGCCACACATCATGGCAGAATATTAGTCCTTAATGCAGCATGCGCAAAAGAAAGTACAGGGCATGGTTCGCCATTGCCATCCCTTGTACACGGTGGACCAGGCCGTGCCGGCGGAGGTGAAGAAATGGGCGGAATGCGTGGTGTAAAACACTACTTGCAACGCACAGCGATACAGGGCTCGCCAGATATGATTACCGCAATAACCAATGTGCACCAACCGCATGCAACAGGTAAAATAAAAGACAAACATCCGTTTACAAAATATTTTGAAGAGTTGGAAATTGGTGACCAGCTCATTAGTAAAAAGCGTTTGATAACAACCGAAGATATCAATGCATTTGCCGAACTTACCGGAGATCATTTTTATGCCCACAAAATAGATACAGACTTTAGCGGTACTATGTTTACCGAGCAGGTGGCACATGGCTATTTTTTAAGCAGTGCTGCGGCTGGTTTGTTTGTGGCCGGTTTCGAGAAAAATCCGGTATTGCTTAATTATGGTATTGATGATATGAGGTTTGTAAAACCAATGTATGCAGGTAATTCTATTTATATCCGTTTTACCTGTAAAGAAAAAACAGCACAAGAGTTGAAGGACGTAAATCCCGATATGCCATTTGCACAAGGGCAGGATATACCAAAAGGAATAGTAAAATGGTATGTAGAAATTTTTGATGATGCAGATGAGGCGGTAGGTGTTGGAACTATTTTAACAATGGTGCAAATGAAAGAAAAGATATAGGAATGTTTAAAATCTTTAGCTGTTTAGAAATAACTTTTATAATATTACAGACCCAATTATTAAAAAATAAGATATGGAATTAGGATATGTAACATCCGAAACGCATGCAGGAGTAACAACTATTGAGTTTAGCCATCCGCAAAGCAATTCAATGCCAACCAAGCAGCTGGAAAAACTGGCACACGAAATTCATTTTGCTGGCACACACAACGAAACAAAAGTTATCATTCTAAAAACAACCGGCGACCGTGCTTTTTGCTCAGGTGCTTCGTTTGATGAGCTATTACAAATTACAAGTACCGCAGAAGGTGAAAAGTTTTTTAATGGTTTTGCAAATGTTATAAACAATATGCGCCGTTGCCCTAAATTTATTATTGCACGCATACAGGGTAAATGTGTAGGTGGTGGTGTAGGCATTGCGGCTGCTGCAGATTATGCAATAGCCGTAGAAGGTGCGGATATAAAGCTGAGCGAACTTGCAGTGGGCATAGGACCGTTTGTCGTAGGCCCCGCAGTAGAAAGAAAAATTGGTGTAGCAGCATTTAGTGCACTTGCTATAGATGCAACAATGTGGCGTAACAGCGACTGGGCCAAAAAGAAAGGATTGTTTGCAGAAGTGCATGAAAATATGGCAAATATGGATGAATCTGTAAAAAGGCTCGCCGACACCCTTGCACACTCCAACCCCGAAGCCATGGCAGAAATGAAAAAAGTATTCTGGAAAGGAACAGAAAATTGGGATACACTTTTACACGAACGGGCACTCATCAGCGGCAAATTAATTCTAAGCCGTTTTAGCAAAGAAGCAATTGGAAAGTTTAAGGCAAAGTAGAAAACTTTGTAGGTGAGGCATTTAGAATATTTGTTAGCCTATGTAGCATCGTAGCGGCAACGTCTTTATTTATTTTTAAATGGCATGTTTGCGGTTTTCTTAAATAGGAACCACATAATACCAAAGTGAAATATTAAATAAGGGCTGCTCAATAACTCATTTTAATAAGTTTTGAACTTAAAAATGGCGAATTTTACGAATTTGAGATAAATTAGGTGCAAGGATATTTTGATATTATGCGCAAAACCTTTGCACCATTTTGATGTAAAGTATGTTGCCCAAAATACAGGCAATGAATTGTGTTATTTTTTGGGCTATTTCAAATGAAAATGATATAATTGGTTTAAAAAAGTCGATTTTAGGTAAAAAATAATTTTTTAAAATTTTAGCTGAGTTGTTGAGCAGGTCTTAATTAGTGATTAAACATATAGTCAGGATATAATAAAAAAAATCTAATATAGGCATATTAGACTAACTAGTTATTTACATTTATATACTGCAAAATCTGGGTTAAATGAAAAGGAATTAGGCATTGCAACAGTGCAACTTATTATTGATAGTTTAACCGATTGAAATAAATAAAACGTCACAAAATAAGCATCGTAAAAATTTCTTTTTTAGACGTTTATGTCTAAAAAACTTAAAATCAAAAGTTTAATACCGTTCCTATTTATATGGGGTTGAGCCATATACATGCGATTTCAAACTCAAAATATCGTAACAACTTATTATAAAATATTTTAAATTTTGAGTGCTTTGCAAACCTAACTTACAACTTCTTGCAAGGCTTTAGAATACTTTACCGTTAATAACTGATTCCATTATTATTCACCATGCTTAGGCCGGTTTTGGTATCAATTTTTAGGACTCCCCAATTTTCCATTTCTGACAAGTTACCTTTAATTTCAACTGGCACGCCAATAAAATTCAGCACTTCATTGTTGATCTTCTCTCCGTTTACACCAACCAGTACTGCATACTTATTTTGGTTATTTACTTGATATTTTAGTACCGGCATTATACCGCCACTTATGCACCTGGCCGCACAACTAAGGTGTGGCTTACCTTCTCCTGGATTCATTGCCCCGAAATAACATTTCGGGTCTATTATTTGACCTGTAAAAGTTTGTGTACCCTTGTTTACGATGCTATTTGCAAATGCTACCGGTGCTTTGGCTGCTTCAAAAGAGTATTGCCCGTTTTCAATTTCCATTACAGGGTTGTTGGTGGTACCAGTTATACATTGGGTACAAATTTCATTACATCCGGCACTACTGGTGTCGCTACAGCTAATAATGTTGCTGCTTAAATACCCGGTAAGCCTTACATACTTTACACTATCGCCATTTAACACTTTTTTTACTACCCCATCTGCGCCAAATTTAAAAGCATCCATCAGCAAAATTATTTTATAAACGGGGTTGCCATAAGCATCTTTACCATCTATTATTTTTAGTGATGGCACAGGCTTATTTGATAGCCACCCTTCTATTTTTTTTACGTTGTCATAATCAATTTTAAATGGAGAAAGCCGTTGCTGGCTCAGGCTTAATACAGTACCCAATAAAGCAATAAAAGCTAACGCCACAAACGCGGCGACCTTGCTTACTTTCAACAGACGCTTTTTGTTGTTTGCCCAGCCTATAAAAAATAAATTTTGTTCTTTTTCATTTGATGAAACGGGTATCTGTATAGGCTCAATAAAAGTACCCTCGGGCTGGGCAGTTACATTTATATAAATTTTGTTACCTGCTAACTCTAATTGATAAGTTGCCAGCTTTTCAGTAAAAGGCGCAGGGGCGCAACCATCTTCGGGCCGGTATTGATAGCCATGCCAAGGGCAAGTAATGCAACCGTCAATTATTTTACCTTCTCCCAGTGGCCCCATTTGGTGTTTGCATACATTGTGTACTGCACTTAGTTTTCCATTGTATTTAAAAATGGCAACCCGCTCGTTGTTTACATTTAGCATTTTTGCTTTGTCTTCTTCTATATCTTCCAGGTTGCACACATACGTAAAAGCAGGATCTCTCTTTTCGTTTAATATTTCATCTTTGCCTTTTTCTCTAAAACCTGCCCACAGGTGTAACCCTGCAACGACAGCAAATCCGCTAATTAATAGGCTCACCAATACTGGGCTTTTTTCAAATTGCAAAATGCCTAATGCCACATGCATTATCACGAGGCTATATGCCAGATAGACGAGCATGTGCATTGTTTTCCAAAATTTGGGTCCAAGAAAATGCGCCCAAAAATCGTGGCTTGTAAAAGCCATGATTGCTAAAATGATCAATGCAAAAAAGCCCAGCGTTTGAAAAGGAAAATAAATGAATGAATTATAATGCAGGTTACTCGTAAAAATGGATATTAAAGGATGCACATTACCATTGCCGTGAAATTGTAAAATGCTTAATACGGCATGGGTAGCAGCTATTAAAAACATGGATACACCCAAGTGACGCCTGTTATATAAGATTGGTATGAATTTATTAGATATGCGACTAACCGGCCCGATGATTAAAATAATATGAAGTAGCAAAATAGCCAAAGTGCCAAATGCCCTTATTAACGTAGTGTTTACATTTTGTGAAGGATATAAAAAAATGCTGACTCCTATAAAAATACATAGGTATGAAAGGATAGCACCCCAAAGGATAATATCGTATTGTTTTTTAAACGTATTCCATAAAACCGGCTGATAACTTGCACTCATAGTATTTACTAATTAAAATATCAAGGACGTAATATTAGGGCAAGCAATAATAAGGCAGCCAGCAATAATGAAAGTATTACCCAGCTTGAAAAATGACGTTTTCTCAGTTGCTTATCCATGTTGCTTTTTTAATGCATTTAATTTGTAGAGAACAACAGGCCAAAGTAACATGGCTGCAGGCAATAAAATAACTTTAAACCAAAAAGAAGTATTTTTTGCAGCATCATCTATCCTGCTGGTTTTAAAAAACGCAAACCAGCCTGCAATACAAATTCCCACAAAAAAATACAAATAAACAATATAAACTAAAGTCATGGGGTTAAATTATAATGATATTACCTTTTCTACATCGTCTGTTGTAAGAATTTTTTTAATACAAAGCGAAATGTCTTCTGGTTTTGTCCATTTTGAAAAATCCGCATCTGGCATTGCTTCCCTGTTAAACCTTGTATTTAATGCCCCCGGTAAAATGATGTGGGCTAAAGTACCATATTTATTTTCACTTTCGTTTACAAGCTCGGCATAATTAAACAACATTTTTTTAGACAGCGCATACGCTACATTTTCAATGGACGATGCAGCATTCATAGCGGCTTTTGCCCCAATAAAAATTAATTTCAATGGCCTTTTTTGTTCCCTGTTTATTTGCATAAAGGGTGCAGCTATATTGTGGGCAGTAGCAACATTTACTCCCGTCATTTTTTGTAAATCTGCGGAAGTAGTTTTAGTAATATCGCCGCTAATATATGCACCGGTTAAAAAAATTACGGCATCAATGTGTTCCTGTGTTTCAACTAATTCCGCCACCAAAGCTGCCGCAGACGCATCATTCAATAAATCTACATTAAATGATTTTATCCTACCTGAGCTATCAGTTTTATCTCGAGTGGTAATGTTGATATGGTAGTCATTGTCTGTTTCAAATTCAGCCAAAATGGCTTGCCCTAAATTGCCGGTGGCACCGGTTATCAATAGATTTTTCATCGCTGTTATTTAGATTATAAAACGTTCTTTGTTAATGTATTAAGAAGTTTTGGATTATTTACTTTCACTGCATTTCCTTGTTCATCTTTTTTCCACCACTTAAAAACCTTGTAAGTGGCATTGCCATTTTCGTTTCCACTCATAAAAGAATTCATGCTGTTGCACTCTCCTTTTTTAAAAAAATACCAAGCCCTAAAAATATAGGCAGCAACTTGCATACCTGCTATTGGCGCAATTATATATATCCAAAAAGATTTCCAGTTGCCCGAAACAAAAGCCGACCCAAAGCTTCTTGCAGGGTTAATGCTCATGCCTGATAGTGGTGCTTCTAAAGAAATAAAAAGACATACGAGCAAGCCAGCTACCCAACCTGTGTACCTTGCAAACCTACTATTGCTGACTACCAATAAAATCGTAAACAGCACTAACGACATTATAAACTCTGCAAATACAGCCACTGCAATTCCATCTTGCCCTGGGATCGTAACAATATAATTTACGGAAGGTACCGCCAAAAACGAATGAAAGAACACATTTAACAATAACATAGCTACCGTGGCTCCCATTATTTGTGCCACAATATAGCCAATGGTATCCTGTAAAGATATTCTGTTTAAGCAATAGTTTGCCAGTGTTACAGCAGGGTTAATATGAGCACCGCTTAGCTTACCCCATTTAGAGTAAATAATGACTACTGCTGTAAGTCCCATTGCAACACCAATAAACATTCGTCTAATGAATGTATTGGGTATAAAGCTATTTACCAAAAAATACGGATGCTCAAATAAAACCACAAAAAAACTGGCAGACAGCATGAAAATGCCTAAACCCCAGGCTTCAATAAGGTAAACTTTCCAGTTAATGCCTACAACAGGTTTCATGGTTTAATATTTATTAGGCTATAGTTAAATCTGGCATCTAAAAATACCTTTAGCATCATGCTCACGCTCCAAGCTTGTTGCACACAACCCTTACCATTTGCAGGTTCCAGCCCATCAAATATTTCTGAAATGCACATTAAACAGTCTTCGTTATAAAAATGATGCTGTAATTTTTCAGAGGCTTTCCATACGTGTAAACAATTGGCAGCGGTGAACCCCTGTAGAGATAAATGTGCCAAAGCCCATTCGCCCCATAAAAATGGCCACACCGTACCTTGGTGATAGGCATTGTCTCGATCCCAAGAGTCTCCTTCATATAAAGGTTTAAAATCCGCATCATTAATATCCAGTGTCCTTACTCCGAAATCTGTCAGTAAATTTTCCTGCACTAGTTCAAGCACCTTTAATTTTTGTTTATCTTTTAGCGGAGAAAAGGGAAGGCTAACCGCATAAACCTGGTTGGGTCTTATACTTGCATCGGCTAAATAGCCTGGTATAACTACATCGTTTAAATAACCGTCACCATTTATAAAATGCTCCGGAAATGATTGCTCAAATTTTGAAAGCAACAATGTTATTGCGTTATCAACTTTAATTTTACACAACTTGGCAAAATGCTGATAAATTTTTAGCGCATTGTACCAGAGTAAATTTATCTCTACAGGGCAACCAATACGGGGTGTAACCACAAAGCCATCAACTCTTGCATCCATCCAGGTTAACTGAAAACCATCTTCTCCACCATACAAAAGACCTTCATCGGTTACATGAATATTATAACGTGTACCGCTTACATGCTCATCAATAATATTTTTTAAATAGGGTAGAACTGATTTAATAAAATCTTTATCACTAAACGCCTGCTGGTATTCATACAAGGTCACAAACAACCAAAGTGTAGCATCAATTGTATTGTATTCCAGTTCTTCATCATAATCTGGAAAACGATTGGGCAACATGCCTTTATCCAAATATTTAAAAAATGTTTGCAAAATACTTTTAGCTTCCTCCTGCCGCATTGTTGCAATACTAATGCCTCTCATGGCAATCATGGTGTCTCGTCCCCAGTCTGTAAACCAATGGTAACCCGCAATAATAGTACTACCGCCAGTGCTTTTTCTCTGCACAATAAATTGCCTGCTGCTTGCCTCCAGGTCTTTTACAAAAGCGGGTACTTCTTTATCATCGGTAAAATATTTTTCTTTAAGTGGAATGATGGCTAAACTTGCATTTTCCTTTGTAGAAAAATTTATGGTAATATTTTCGCCTGGTATAAGTGAAACCGATAACGTACCAAGGTTCATTGCATCTTCTTTAAATGGAAACCCTCTTTCATCTTCCACAACCAATTCAAAATTCTTGTACCAGCTATGATGCAAATTCCAGTTCCCGGCTGAAGCGTTGATATGCAAAGGTTCGGCTTCATACTTTGCAAATATTTTTAATGCTGTTTCCCCTGATCGCTCCGTATAAAAATCAAACTCATCAGCCTGCTTAAACAAGCCATGGTAATCTTTATAAACCAACATAGGGTTAAGCTCAAGCTGTATTGTAGATGTGCCATTATTTGTGTATTGAATAATGGTTGTATTTTCCTCTTGTACTACGGATAATATTTTTGTCACATTAAAATCATCATGCTTAAAATCAATGACAGCTTGATTGTTCTCTACTTTATAATTTGCTAAATACTCAAAGCCTTTTGGGTGAATGTTATCAGGATATTGGTTTGCAGACAGCTCATATTCTTTTTCATTAACAATGATTTTCTCTTCAATTTTTGACACCAGCACCTTTCTATCTGTTGGTGGATTAAAAGAAGCTACCAATAAACCGTGATAGCGCCTGGTATTAGCCCCACTGAAACTTGACGAGCAATAACCACCTATCCCATTGGTAAGTAAATATTCTTTGGCAGATAAATCTTTAAAATCCTGTTGCATGTAGTTTATTTAAAATCATTAATCAATTCAGCAATTACTCCTGTCCAGCCTGTTTGATGGCTTGCTCCTACGCCTCTTCCGTTATCTCCATGAAAATACTCGTAAGATAAAACTAGGTTTTTAAAGTTTTCGTCTTTGTAAAGCAAAGGTGTTAGTCCATTTACAGGTCTATTGTCGTCTTTATCTAACAAGAATATTTTTGAGAGCCTTTGTGAAATTTCTTGTGCAACGCTATCCAGGTTCATAAAATGACCACTTCCTGTGGGACATTCAACCATCAATTCGTCGCCATAGTATTGATGTAATTTTCTTAAAGACTCAATCAACATATAATTCATGGGCAACCAAATAGGACCGCGCCAGTTGCTGTTGCCGCCAAACAAACCAGAACTACTTTCAGCAGGCTCGTAACTCAAGCCAAATTCACTTCCATCAATATTTACCGCATAGCCGTGTTCATGTATTTTGGACAACGCTCTTATACCATAATCAGATAAAAACTCGCCTTCATCAAGCATGGCATGAAGTAAGCGCTGCAACCTTGCTTTGGGAATAAGGGACAACAAAATTCTATCATCCATCATCTCCTCAACAATTGTATAGTCTTTGTGCTTTTTTAAGTAGCCATTAAACCAATTCATCCGATAGACAAATTCTGGAGAAGCCTCCATTGATTTTTTATCAATACAAAGTGTAGCAAACAATGTGGTAAGCCCAACAAGAGAGCGAACTTTTAAAGGAACATACTCATGATTTGGCAAAGCCAGCACATCATAAAAAAACCCTTCTTCTTCATCCCAGGCACCCGTCCAATCTTTACCAATGCGGTTTAAGCTTTCTGCAATTAATGCAAAGTGTTCAAAAAATTTGGTGGTCATCGGTTCATAACTGCTATCCACTTTTGTTATTTCCAATGCCATTTCCAGCATATTCAAACAGTACATGGCCATCCAGCTTGTACCATCAGCCTGCTCTAAATGCCCACCGCCGGGTATTGCACTGCTTCTATCAAACACTCCAATATTGTCTAATCCTAAAAAACCTCCTTCAAAAACGTTTTTTCCGTTACTATCTTTTCGGTTTACCCACCAGGTAAAATTTAAGCAGAGCTTTTGAAAAGCTTTTTTTAGAAAATCAATATCCCCGGTTCCGGTTTTCCTTTTTTCTATCTCATAAACTTTTAAGCAGCTCATGGCATGTACCGGCGGGTTTACATCACCAAATGCCCATTCATAAGCCGGCATTTGGCCATTAGGGTGCATGTACCATTCTCGTAAAAAAAGTAAAAGCTGGCTTTTTGCGAAATCGGCATCTACCATACTCAGCGGAATGCAATGAAAAGCCAGATCCCATGCAGCATACCAGGGGTACTCCCATTTATCCGGCATGGAAATAATGTCTTCATTATTTAAAGTTGGCCATTGACTATTTCTTCCATTCTTTCTTGCTACGGGTGGTGCAGGTTGCCCTGCATCTCCATTTAACCAAAGCGGAACATCAATATTGTAATATTGCTTGCTCCATAGCATACCTGCAAAAGCCTGACGCTGAACATTGGTCTGATCGGCAGTTGATTTTTTTGAAATTACTGAAGCATAAAAATCATTTGCTTCTTCTATTCTATCAGAAAAAGTTTTATCAAAAGTTTTTAATAGTGGGTTTTTTGTAAATTTTTCTTTACTCAATCTTACCCTTATTTCAACCGATTTTTTTGCATCTACTACCCGCTGAAAGATAGGCGAAAATTTAGTGCCCGAATTATTGGCTTTGTAGTTATCAATTTCGTTATTCACCACTGCGGTATGAAAAAGGTCTTTTACAAAAGGCGAATCATTTTCTCCCTGCCAAAGTAGTTCGTTGTTAGATTCATTTTCGGTAAAAAGCGTGTGAGCAGGTGTTTCAAAATAATAATAATAATCTCCCAGCTCGGAATGCTGCAACGAAACGTTGCTGTAACCCTTGCTTGCCTTTTCACTGTTTATGGAGGGCTTCGCATCCATCAAGCCAAAGCTCCACAAATTTCTAAACCAAATTTGGGGCAATAATGTTATTGGCGCAGCTTGGCTAGATCGATTGTGAATCGTTATTTTTATGAGAATATCTTCCTCGTCTTCTTTAGCAAATTCGGTAAATACATCAAAATAATTACTATCATCAAAAGCACCTGAATTAATTAGTTCAAATTCATTTTCTTCTTTACTCAATGCGGCATTTACATCAACTAATTCCTGATAAGGAAATTCGCCAATGGGGTATTTATACAAATGCTTCATGTATGAATGAGATGGTGTATTATCCAGATAATAATACAACTCCTTCACATCCTCACCATGATTGCCTTGCGGACCTGTAAGCCCAAATAAACGTTCTTTTAAAATAGGGTCTTTATGGTTCCACAATGCAATGGAAAAACAAAGCCGTTGCATATCGTCGCTTATGCCTGCAATGCCATCTTCGCCCCAGCGATATACCCTGCTACGGGCATGGTCGTGCGGAAAAAAATCCCAGGCACTCCCGTGCTCACTGTAATCTTCTCTTACGGTTCCCCATTGCCTTTCGCTGAGGTAAGGACCCCATTTTTTCCATGAAGGTTCCTTTGTTTTTTTTTCTTCTACAGTCATAATATTTTTTTTATTTTTTTTGACCGGCCACTATTTCTAAGCCTAACCCTGCTTATCCCTCTCTAAAGGGAAGGGAGCGGTGCCTTATATCTTCAACAAACATTTCATCTTCCACATCAACATTAGCTCACTAATCAGCATGAACTCCAGACCTTGCTATATTGAAGGGTTTCGGGGTTGTGGATACTTCCCCTAAATTCTTCCGGCGTCTATCCTGATTTTTTCGGGATAGGGTGGGGGGCTATCCATTTTCTTCAAATCCTGGATACAAAGCCATGCCTCCATCTACAACAATGGTTTGCCCATGTATATAATCACTTTCATCGCTAGCTAACCAAACTGCAGTGGAGCCAATATCACTTGTTTCGCCAATTCTTTTTTTAGGTATTAGGCGCAATAGATTATTTAGTGCATCTTCTGTCTCCCAGGCGCCTTTGTTGATAGGTGTACGGATGGCTCCGGGTGCAATGCTGTTTACACGGATCTGTTGCGGTCCTAGTTCCTGCGCAATAGATTTCATCAGTAACATAACACCACCTTTGCTGGATGCATAGTTACTATGACCAGCCCATGGAATAAATTCATGTACGCTGCTCATGCAAATTATTTTACCAGCCGAAGCACTCACATCGGGGCGAAGGCCTTGTTTTATAAAAATCCTTGCAGCTTCTCTTGCACATAAAAACTGCCCGGTAAGGTTTACATCAATTACAAATTGCCAGTCAGCCAAACTCATATCTACAAACTTTGAATCTTTTTGCAAACCAGCATTGGCAACTAATATATCCAGTTGCCCAAACTCGGCAACTGCCGCAGCAAACATGGCTTGCACCTGGTCTTCCTTACTCACATCGGCCTTAAAAATAATGGCTTCGCCGCCACCATCTTTTATAGTCTTCATGGCTTCCTCAGCTCCTGCAGCGTTACCCGCATAGTTTATTAATACTTTAGCACCTTCCATGGCAAGTGCCAGTGCACAGGCTTTACCAATGCCACTGCTGGCACCAGTTACTATGGCTACCTGCCCCTTTAAACGTTGATTTGGTTTTTGAAACATTGTTGTAAAATTATTAGTGATGATAAAAATTTAATTGTCTGAGATTTCAAATACACTGTTCCACTTTCCATGATTATCAAGTGTTCGCCATGGATTGGAAACATCCTCTACCCAGTAACTATTGTCTACAATAAACTTGTATTCATACCTACCATTTGGTAGCATTGGAATATCTACATACCAAAAATCATTTTCACATGGTTTTAAAAATATCTGGTTTTGTTTCCAATTGTGGTAGGAAAGACCAAGCGAAACTCCTTTTTTTACACCGGTACAGTGAATATAAAAAGTAAGTTTTTTGGCTTTTTTGTTCACTATCGGGCTGTCTTCGGTATATCTTAAAGCCTTTCTTTCTATTACAGAATACACTGCTACTTTGGGCTGTAGCCTACCATATCCTTGCCTGGCAACGTCGTAGGTGGCCAATGGTTCTGCAGTTTGAAATAACACTTGCCTTATTTCATTGGCTGTTAATTGTGGATTAGCTTCCAACATTTGAGCTGCCACACTGCTTACAATTGGCGCTGCAAAACTTGTTCCATCTACGTGCATGTAATCTGGCGAAATAAATTTCTCTTTCCAAACTATTTTCTTTACCTCTTTCCAAATTTTTTCTTTGCCATCGAATAAATTTACATGTTCTTCTTTTAAAAGTTCCGAATTATTTTCAAGTATCGCTGCTAAATAATCTTCATCATCCATCGCTTTAAAAAAAACGGTTGCCTTTTTATGTGTATTTGTACAAGGCAAAATGGGTGCAGGCAACCAGATTGCATTGCTTATCAATTCTGGCTTACTCAATCCATCTATGGTAATGCCATAGGTAGAGTGGTACAAGATAATATCTCCATCTAATTTATTTTGGTCATCTAAACCTCCAACGGCTACAACATGTGGGCTGCTAGCCGGTGGCAAAATAGTTCCGTTTTCATTGTTGCCTACTGCAGCAATAACCAACACATTTTGTTCAAATAATTGTTCGGCAAGACTATTTATTTCATTCAGGTAAAGTGCCGTATTCACATCGCCACTCAATGAGAGATTTAAGATTCTAATGTTGTATTGTTTGTGATTCGCCAAAACCCATTTAAGTGCTTTTACAATATTTTCATCAGTTATTTTATCTTCCTCATTTTGCGTTTTTATCAATACCAATTCTGCGTCTTTAGCTAATCCCCGGTACAAACCATGGCTCAGTTTTCCGTTGCCTGCACAAACAGTCGCTGTCATTGTACCATGCCAAGCGTTTTCGTGTGACAATTCAAAGTATTCAGCGGTATTCTCTTTATTGGTAATATCCATTATATGAGTTACCCTTTCTTTAATATCAGGATGAAGGTAAAAACCACTATCAATAAAGCAAATGGTAACCCCTTTTCCGGTAAAAGTTTGATCTGCATTAAGCCTTTCTGGAATGGGCAAGATATAAAAATCTAAGTGTTTAAGTTTAAAGTCTTCAACACTTTTGTCCAGACACCGATATTCGTGATAAGTAGTTGCATCAAATTCGTCATAACATCTGCTGCATATGCCATCTGCAGGTTTCCAATCGGGATTAACTTCACAAATGGATTGAATAATATCTGCCTCGTAGACAGGATTAAAACTGTGAACTAAGTTGGGATGGTATAGCTCACAAACAGGACAATGATTTGCAGCAGTCGGTATTGGGTGAAGGCTTGATGTAATAATGTGAGGAATTGCAGCGTTGTTCATAATATTTTTTATCTTAATTTTCTATAAACCAAACTGCGTGTCCGTCGGGATCCCTCGCTATAAAATTTTTCTTTCCTTTAATAATGGCTATTGCATTAGATACAATTTTGGTATTGGCAGCAATTAATTTTTGATGAAATGCCTCTATATCGTCACACTGCACTTTTGTTAACCAGTTCCATAAATCATCGCACTGCGTATCCTGCGGATAAATCTTTCCAGCCCCTGGTTTAAGGTATTGTAGAAATTCTACGCCAGGACCATCAGCCGCAGCAAGGCCAGTGATCTGCAGTTCTGCATTTTCTACAAAATTTAAATGGGCCTGCTCAGTACCAACGTTGTGGCTTTCCCCTTTTTTTTGTAAGGAAAGATTGTTTACCCAATATTGTAAACTATTCTCCGTCTTGCTTACGCTAATGGCTGTATGATCTATTCCCAAAAAAATATTTGCCGTTTGATTTTGCCATTTGGCTTTTCCTTTTCCTTTTGGAAAATATATTAACTCCAGGTTGTGGTTGTCAATATCATGAAAATAAAATGCTTTGATACCCGCTGCGGCAGTATTGCTTATAGGTATTGTTTGCGGCAGGGTAGAAACAAACTCCACATTATTTTTTTGTAACTTCTTAAAAGCAGCATCCATATCTTTTACCACAATGGCTATGTGCTGAAATGCTAGGTCATTGCTTTGTTGCGTTTCTGCTATAGATCTTCCGCCACTTGTTAAGTAGTCAATTAAATCTACATACTCATCTCCCAATTGCAGGTGTGCAATTTTATAATGAATACCAAATTTTGCAAAAAGTTGTTCTTGGCTTTCGCCATAAAAATCTTCTATGCTAATTAACTTAAATTGTAGTACCTCAGTATAAAATTTTACGGAATTATTTAATTGTTTAACGGTGATACAAACAGGCCCGACTTTTGTTATTTTTTGTGCATATAAATTGGACGTGACCATTAAAATTAATCCTAATGCTATACTATATATCTTTTTATTCATATTATTCATTTGTTCAATGGACGGTGTGTTTACAAATACCTTACTATTTTTTAACGGCAATTTTACCGCCAGTTAAAGTGCGGATTTTATAAAGGCCAGAGTGTGCAGTCAGGTAAAGGGTTTTACCATCAGCATCGCCCCAGGCCATATTTGCCGGCCGCTCAGGGCATTCGATTTTTCCCAATAAATTTGCATTTGAATCGATAACATACAAACCGCCCGGTGCAGATGAAAATATGTTGCCTGCATTATCTACTTTCAAACCGTCTAAAGCTTCATCATCTAAAGTGTAATTAAAGCTGTAAAATACTTTTCCATTTTTTAAAGTGCCGTCTTCCTGCACTTCGTACCTCCAGATATCCTTTGTGTGGTGGATGTCCCTGATATCCCAATTGCTTACGTACATGTATTTTTCGTTGGGAGAAAATGCAATACCATTGGGACCGCCACAATCTTTTGCCACTGTGGTAACCTTTCCATTTTTTATCATAACTACTCCTGCATAGTCCAGTTCTTTTTTTACATCTTTATAATTATCAGCCAATCCATAAGGCGGATCAGTTAGGTATACCGTTCCGTCGCTTTTTATTACTACATCATTCGGGCTATTCAATCTTTTTCCATCTACTTTATCTGCAAGTATGGTTACTGGACCTTTTAATTCGTGCCTTATTAATTGGCGGTTACCGTGCTGACATGCTATCAATCTGCCTTCCGCGTCTATGGCCAATCCATTACTGCCAGGCTGCCCTAAAGTGCCAATATCAGTACCCGTGTAGCCGCTATGGCTTTGGTAGATAGTTACATTTTTATTTAAAGGATTGTAACGGTAAATTACGTTCATGTTAGGGTCGCTAAAAAGCAGGAAGCCATCAGGATGCCATACTGGGCCTTCGGTAAAACTAAAACCATCGGCTAATTTTTCTACAGATGTGTTTGGCGATATAATATTATCAAATGAATTTTCTATTTTGTAAATTTTGCCTATTTTTTCATTGCTGAAAAGTTCAGGCTTATAAACATCCAATACAGCATTTCTGATCCACACATAATTATCAGGTTCGTTGCCAATAGTACCATTGATTACTAAAACAGCAATCTCAAATTTTTCCCCAGGTCGTGCGTTGCCAGTAAGTACCAGCCTGTTTCTGCTGTTAAAACCAGAAATTACGCCCGCTCCAGTTTGACCAAATTGTTTATTCTGTTCGCCATTTATATATACTTCGCTGTAATCATCGGCTGTAATTTCAAAATATATTTTGGTGCCAGTTACCGCATTTCCATCAATTTTCTCTGGAACGATGACGGATGTTTTATACCAAACAAACGACAACTTTCCGCTGCCTTGCCTTTCTTCCAAATCATTTACCTTCTTCCAGTTGTTATCATTAAATGCCGCATCCGAAATATTGGGATAAATATTATGGGTATTTATTTTTTGACCTGTTGGGTACAGCAGCAAGGGATCAGTTTTTGAGGGCCCGGGTGCATTAAAAGAAACGGGCTTTATACTGGCTTCTCTCACCAACCATTGAGCGTTTACCAAATTTGCACTTGCAGATTTTCTTAAATCAACAACAGACATGGGTCTGTAAACTGCCAGCTCTCTTGTTTCTTGGGCAAAACAAACCAACCCAAAACAAAGACCCAGAAAGGTTGCAAATACTTTATTCATTTAAATAATTTTGTAAAGTGGGCAGTATTTCATGTATAAGCGAAATACCGCCCGCTCTCGTTTAGCTAATTTGAAATAAGTTTAAATATTAATTGTCAAAAACTGCTTTTGCTCCTGCCTCGGCCAATTGTACATCCTGATCGGCACTTGCAGTGCCACTTACACCGATGGCTCCAATTAACTGCCCTTTGTAAAAAATTGGCACACCACCTTTAAGCATATTAGGTCCCACCGTAATTAAAGCTGGTCTATCGGTGTTAATTTTATCTTCAAAAAATTTGGTATCTTTTTTAAACAATGCGGCCGTTTGGGCTTTTGCAATACTTACGTCACTTGCTTTAAGAAAAGTACCGTCCAGTCTTTCTAAAAGTACCAGAGTACCTGCATCGTCAACAATGGCAATGCTTCCACCTGGTGTATTTAATGTTTTAGCAAGTTGCAAAGCTTCATCTAAAATTTTATGTGCTGCCTTTTGTGTAAGCAAATATTTAGTTGGTAGTTGCGCAAATGATTTTGTTTGTAAGCTAAATAGCACTATCAGCGCTGAAACGAATTTTGTTAACATATTAATTGATTTTTAAAGTGAGGTTATTATTTTATCGGTCCTTCGAAAGAAGTTGCAGCCAGAGATTCTTGTGTTTCGTTGCTGTGAAGTATATCATACTTAGCTTCTTTTACACCTACTGCTGACCAATTTTTGTTTGCTTTTTTTAGTTTTTTGCCAGGGTTATTGTCCCACAGACCTTTTGCTTTTGCGTTATGGTTTACTACCAAAGAACCATTGGTTATTTCGTGTGTCCATACTTGTACTGGTCGCAAGTTTCCTTCGGTTACGGCTATTGCACAAAAGCCTCCATACAATGGCGCATATTTTTTAGGTTCCGCATCAAATAAAGCTTTGTTTTCTGCCGATACAAACCAATACTTTGCGCCTTGAAATTTGCTTTCAAAATTTGCATCGCCTTTTAAAGTTTTATCTGGCATGGTAAACATGGCTACCACGTCGTAGCCTCTTAGCATACAACCATTCTCATCTAAGTTTTGTACGTACTTACTGTCTACAGATTTGGTTGGAACCTGCGCATTTACTGCATTTGTGGTTATCAATAGGCATAACCCTGCCGTTAGGTTTTTGAGGAATTTTTTCATTTTGTTTTTTTAAGTTGTTTAATTTAAATAATTGTTTTTATGTAATCGGCCACCCTTAATGCATTAGCAGCAATGGTTAATGAAGGATTGTAAGAGCCGCAGCTCGGGAAAAAAGAAGCATCTACCACAAATACATTTGGCACATCGTGCAACTGGCAATTGGTATTTAAAACCGAATTTGCTTTATCATTTCCAAATGTTAACGTACCACACTGGTGGCTTACGCCGCTAATGCCAAGGTCATACCCACCCCAAATAATTTCAGAAAGGTCTTTATCAATTTTTCCGACTTCAGCCATAATATTTTTTAGCTTTAGTTTTAATTTTTCAAAAGACTGTACATTGTTTTTATCACGGTTATAGATCAATTGAATCTCGTTGTTCGCTGTGAGTGTTACCCTGTTTTCGTGCATGGGAATATCTTCGCTAGTAAGCCAAAAGTCAATAGCATGCCGGCCAATATAGTTAGTATCTTTTCCATCAAAAACAGTAGGCGGGTTCCATGCATAAGTAGCAGGGTCGTTCTTTCCCACCAATTGTATTTCTCCCAAAGGGTATTCATAATCTTTATCGCCCCAGTAATAATCGCCTATGCAAAAATATTTTTGAAAAGCCGCATCATTTAGTTTGTTTGGCGTAAAAGCAATCATACAACCATTTATATGGCTCATATAATTTCTGCCAACCATGTTATTATTATTGCCTAACCCATTGGGATGCTGGAGGGAAGTTGTGCGTAACAAAAGTGCAGCACTGTTTACCGCTCCTGCTCCAATGATAACAATGTCGCAAGCAAATACCGCCATTTCCCCACTAACATTTGCATGCACTTTCGAAACGGCTTTACCAATACTATCTGTTTCTAATTTAGTAACCATGGCATTGGTGAGCAAGGTTACATTTGGATGTTTTAAAGCGGGCCTTATTCCGAGAATATGAGCATCTGATTTACTTTCTGTAGGGTCGGGGAAACCATCAAAATTTCCCAGTACCATTGTTGCATCCTGTTTACCACTATCTTCTGTAAGGCTTACTGCCATTGGAATTGGGTAAGCTTTTACACCGGCACTTTTTACATTTTCAAATAACTCTTTTGTAAATGGCTCTATGGGAATGGGTGGGAATGGGTAAGCTGTATCAGTAAATGGTTCAGTTGGATCCTCCTTTCTTACACCATGCACTTTCATAAAAATTTCTGCCTGGTCGTAGTAAGGTTTAAAATCCGTGTAGCTTAACGGCCATGCCGGCGAAATGCCTGCCGGGGTTTGATATTCAGTAAAATCTTTTTCCCTCAATCTAAATGCTGCAGCCCCATATACTTTGCTATTACCACCTACGGCATAATGGGTATAAGGTTCAAAAGGGTTGTTGTCTTTATCAAACCATTTTTCTTTGGTACGGTATCTTCCTTTTTCTACAACTTCTACTGGATCCCAATTTTCTTTTTCTTTTGGGATAAAGCCGCCTCTTTCTAAGATCAATATTTTTTTGCCAGTGGTAGCAAGGCTTTGTGCAAGTGTACTCCCTCCTATCCCTGTACCAATGATGATGATGTCGAAGTGATTGTTAGTCATAGTCGTTTGCTTGTTAGGTGCTTCCTGAATGCCTATTTTTTTGAATTATTTAAAGAATTTAGTCCAGGAAACATTTGCCTTTGCTTTCAAATTGGCTTCATCTTTATTCCATTTGATTAATGTATTGTTTGACCATGAATGGTAAAACAGGTAGAGTTTACCAGCTACTATTTTAAAAGTTTCGGGGTCTACTTCCACTTTTTCAGCCGTTGCTCCCATTGCATAAGCACACCATCCGCCGTATTGTGGTTCATACTTTTTGTAATCTTTTTTAAAAAGTTCTTTATCCTCTGCTGTAGCAAAATAATAAGTTACTCCCTCGGCAGCTACTGCAAATTCTTTCTTTCCTTTAACAGCTTTGTTTTGTGTAAAATATGCAACCGGGTCGTAGCCCTGTATTGCAACTCCTTTTTCAATATTAAACTGTGCAGTACGGGTGGCTTGTTGCGCAAATGCCGAGCTGCATAATATAAGTACCGCAAATACCGTTGTCAAAATTGTTGTGAACTTTCTCATTTTTTTTCTTTTTTAGATTTTTATTACGAATACTTTTTAAAACAATTTAAATTTATGTGTTAAAGAAAATGCTCTTTATAAATTCACTTTGCAGCTGCTACATTCTTCCTGCCAACTAGTCGGCACTACATCATTATCCTTACAAAAATAGAAAAATAATTTATGCTTTAGTCAAAATAATTTTTAAGAACGTTAATAAAGGGGGAAATGAAATTCGTGGAATTGCGTTGGCAGAGGGGAAAGGAAAATTGAACTAGCTTAGGCAATGACGCTGATGGAAAATTAAAATGAAACAATCGGTGAGCTAATGAATTGAACAAAAGGCCAACCATATTTAACAAACACCTACACATCAGTTAGGTATCAGTGCACTGTATATGGCGTTTTTTATTAAATTGGGGTGAGTCCATGGTACAAAGTGGTTCATATCATCGACAATAACAAAATCTAATTTTCTGGAATTTACCAACATTTCTTTTGCAAAAGCTGCATTTTTAGGGTTTACCAGTATATCTTTATTTCCCTGTATTATTGTCACAGGTTGTAGTATATTTTTCCAGTAAGGGAGCATTTTTATCAGCTCAGGTTTAAGGTAGAGCAGCTCAAGGTTAGATGATCTGAAAGATTTGGGTATTAAAACATTTACGGGTAAAAAATTAAGCGGTATTCTAAACCATTTTTCATTAGGTTCAAGATAAGGAGAAATAGACCCCGCCACTATTATCAAATTATTAATCAGCGATGGATAATCCATTGCCATTTTAGCTACCAGCGGCCCACCTAACGAATGGCCAATTAATATTAATTTTTTTCCGGGCTTTTTATACTGCTGCACCAACGGTAATAAGTATTCTGCTTGTTTAGAAAGGCTTTTTTCGCCTTCTCCCAATTCAGAATAGCCAAAGCCAATTCTATCAACAGATACAATTTTTACTTTTTTTAGCAATACAGTATCTTTCATAAAATCTACAAAGGCACTCCAACTGCCGGGCGAGCCATGTACAAAAAATGCAACGGGTAAACTGTCGTTTCCTATTTCGGCATAATTACTTGTTCTGCCATTTACCAAAATCCGGTGCTGCACGGGCTTTAATGGCAAATGCATAAACGATTTGTCAATTTCTTTTTGAGACAGCCGAAAAGAAAAACAAGAAGAAAATAAATAAGACAGCAAAAAAACAAACAGATATATTAGTATAGCACCCCTAAAAAAAATATAGATTCTTTTCATATAAAAGGGTAAATCTACTAAACTATTATCCATTAAAAAAACTGTAATACGTTTGAGGAATAAACTATTTAAACTGTTTTTTCATT
>JBJXGJ010000009.1:0-6515 GCA_046153805.1 Ferruginibacter sp.
AAAAAAATGGTTCGAAAATATCGAACCATTTTTAATTTTATTTTGCCCTGTCATACTGATTAGGCCACGATAAATCTTCTCCCAAAGCTTTTGCAGCTATTAGTGGAAAATATGGATTTCGTAAAAATTCTCTCGCTAAAAAAATAAGATCTGCATGGTTGTTCTGCAAAATACCTTCAGCTTCTTCAGCCGTTGTTATCATACCCACTGCACCAGTTGGTATGTTTGCTTCTTTTTTTATTTGCTCCGCAAAACTTAGCTGGTACATTGGGCCTACTGGTATTTTTTGATGACGAGCGTTGCCGCCGCTGGAGCAATCCATTAAATCTACAGAAGCATCTTTAAGCATTGTAGAAAGTTTTACCGAGTCTTCAATCGTCCATCCGCCATCTACCCAATCAGTTGCCGAGATCCGAACAAATAAAGGTACATTCTCACCAATTACTTTTCTTACCACTTCAACTATTTTCATCAAAAAGCGGCAACGGTTTTCAAAACATCCACCATATTCATCTTCTCTTAAATTACTTATTGGAGAAAGGAAACTGTTGATTAAATACCCGTGCGCTGCATGAATTTCTATTATTTTAAACCCTGCATCTAAGGCTCGCTTAGCTGCACTTTCAAAATCAGAAGCACATTTTTTTATTTGGGTAATACTCATTTCGTTGGGTTGTGGCTCATCAGCAGAATAACCAATGTTACTGGGGGCTAAAGTTTGCCATGCCGAATCATCCATTAATGCCTTACCGCCTTTCCATGGCACGTCATGGCTTGCCTTTCTACCCGCATGTGCAAGCTGGATGCCGGGTACACTTCCTTGCGATTCAATAAATGTTGTAATGCGTTTTAAAAAATCAATGTGTTCATCTTTCCAAATGCCCAAATCGCTCGGCGTTATTCTACCCTCCGGCGAAACTGCTGCGGCTTCGCTAAAAACTAAGCCTGCGCCGCCAACAGCACGTGCGCCTAGATGTACCAAATGCCAGTCGCTTGCAAAACCATCTGTAGAAGAATATTGGCACATCGGCGAAACTACTATTCTGTTTTTGAAGGTTATATCTCTTAATGTGAATGAGGAAAAAAGTGCTGACATAATTGCTTGATTTTTATTTTAGTTAACTTACAAATAGTAAGCCGCTTTATAAAGTACCTATGTTGAAAGCAAAAGTAAATTTGTAAAACTATAATGCTTGAACATTCAACAAATGAAGTATGCCTTTTATGCAATCATTTAATATAAATATAGAAATGCAAAACCCTTTTCCGTTTAATATCCCTGCTGTAAAATTTGCAAAAGATATTGAATTGAGTAAATCAGTAACCATATTTGTGGGCGATAATGGCAGTGGAAAATCTACTTTGTTGGAAGCAATAGCCTACAAATTAAACCTTGCGTTAATTGGTGGCTATATTAAAGCAAATAACAGAGCCCGTTTTGATGCAGCAGAAGCGTTGCAACCATATTTAGAAATTAGTTGGAAAAGGGAAACGCAAAAAAGGTTTCTTTTTTAGGGGCAGAGGATTTTAGTGATTTTATAAATGCGGTAGAAACAGAAAGGAATAAAATTTACAACGATCTTAGTGAATTGCGAGGCGAAGTAGATGATCGTATTATTGATGAAATTACCAACAATGCGAATTTTTATCGAAAAGATATGCGCAGGCAATACGGCACAGATATGCAAGCGTTCTCGCACGGAGAAGCCTATTTAAAAATACTACAAACAAGAATTGGTGATAAAGGAATTTTTTTGTTAGATGAGCCCGAGGCAGCCCTTTCGCCATTAAAGCAATTATCATTGATGTCGATGATAATGGATCTCACAAAGCATAAAAACGCCCAGTTTATAATATCTACTCACTCTCCTATTTTAATGGGTTTGCCCGGTGCCACACTATACGAAATACATGAAAAAAGCATGAGCAAGGTTGCTTATAACGAAACAGACCATTACAGAATTACCAAAACATTTTTAGATAATCCTGATTATTATTTGAGGCATTTGTGATAAGAGTGCCTATCCCAGATTACTTTTAAATTAAGTCAAATTTATTCGATTAAAACTTAAATCTCATCATCGTAAAGTGAGGGCCTTTTAACAAACTTGATATTTATTTTATATAGTGGCTTACCGTCAACTTTTACTATAACGTTTCTTTTAACCATTTTATTTACATGCCCCCTTACAGCTCTTTTGAAACCTTCAAAGCCGTTTAAAACATTTGCATTACCTGCCTTACTCCATAAATAATCTCCAATGATATTTGCATTTGGAAATTGATATTTGCCTTTGGCATGTCTGTTAAACTCATAAATACAACTTAAAACATCTCTGCCATCTTTAGGTAATGCATCATAATCCGCTCCAAATAAATCCCTTAATTCAGAAATAAAATTGCTTTTAAATAGTTCCCTATTAATAACATAAACCGAATGCAAGTCAGTACTTGCAGAATGTTTATAAATCAGCCCATTATCTTCTAACGTATTTATTGCTGCTAAGTGGTTGTTATCTTTGGTAAGAAGAATGGTATATCTCTCATTTTTATTTTCGATTTCAGATTTATAAAAATAACTTAATACTAGTTTTTCTTGAATAGTAATAGAATTTCCATTTAATTTCTTTTCAATAAATCCCTGATAAGCATTTATAAGCGACTCCATTTTTTCATCTAATAATTTACCCTTTCTTATATACAAGGAAAGTTCGTCTGATGAGTGAAATTTATAGTAAGGTAAATCAACATTATTTGAAAGGCATTCGTTGGTAAGGGTAGACATTCCTAAACCTTTCCCCTCTAATCTGTCGAAAACTTTTAGAACATCTGCTAATCTGGGGTTATTGGGTTTTGAATTACCGGGAATAATCCTTCTAACAGGAATTGGATTATTAAAATCTTCAATTTTTAATTCACTTTTAAATCTTCCCGGATTTCTAATTTCTATATGCTTATTTGGTACTATATTAACATTGGTGAATTTAGCTATTTGATAATCTCGGTGGGCTAGAGAATTATTTATTGATTCTCTAATTAATCTAATAGGATATTCTGGAACACCTGTTCCTCCTGCTTCCACACTTACGCCAACTTGTATGTTTTGGGTAATAAAGTTTAATGCTTTTTCCATCAAATCCAATATATTATCTATTAAAATCTTCTTATTTTCTGCTATTTTTAATCCTGTATCAACATAACAGTCTATTTCTGCCTTGTTACCGAGCAGGTCTCCTATGTTATTAGCACAAACTAACGCTCCTAAAACAGTAGGCTGAAAATTTAATTTAGTAACAAAACCCTTCCTAACAAGAAATGATTTTGCACTTTCAATATCAGGCTTAATTACTTCCATAACGAAATCTCTATTTAAAATGTGGATATAACCATTTAGTTTATTAACATTTAAGTCAGACAAGGCGGTATTAACAACAGGATGTAGTTCTTTTGCGTTAAGCAGTTCGACTTTATAATTTTCTTGGGCTTCTATTTTATTTTTTGGTATTGTGTAATCTCTGGTAATTATTCTTTCGTATGGAGTATTTTCAAAATAAATATATTTTAACTCTTCTGGAACTGGATCTATATAAATTACTAATACTTCTTTATCAAGGATTTTATTTATTTCAAAGTCTGGAAAGTACAAACTTAAATCAAGGTTTTTACCAAACTTATCTTTGAAAATATTTTTAATTTCTTTTGTTTTATTCTCATTTTTTTTATCAAAGCCTGTTATAATAAATTTCTGGTTTATTTCATCCTCCTTTATTCCCACGATAATTATTCCTCCATTAGTATTTAGAAATGCACAAGAGGTTTCATAAATTTCTTTCCATTTAGAACTATCGTGACTATTGTCTTTTAATTCAAGTTTATCATGCTCCAATTTTTTAAAAATATTTTTATCTATACAAACTTCGACTTCACTCAATATTTTTTCTATTTGACGCATTATTATTTTTAAGGTTGTAAAATACCAATCTAAATTAAAACTCGTACGTAAAATTAAATGGATTTTTAAAGTACTGATTTTGTTTGATTATATAATTATTCAATGCACGCAAATCAATATTCGCACAAGCACTCACTGATCCCAATAGCCCCGATGGGAAGTAGTAGCTGCTCCCTACATAAAATGTAGGGTCGGCACCTGCCTTCGCCGGCAGGCAGGCTACTACAAAAGCCGGATACAAATGCTGAAAAAAGATTCTAATGCGGATGCTCCTTCGCCAGCGGATAAATCCAAAAAATTACGCATCTCTAAAATTTAAAAGATGTTTTTGGTTGTTTATATTTGCAGCTATGGCAAATGAAGCAAACAACTTTGCAGAAATAATTTCGCACTGCAAAGAATACGGATACATATTTCAAAGCAGTGAATTGTATGATGGCTTGGCAGCAGTATATGATTACGGGCAAATGGGTGCGCAATTAAAGAAAAACCTTCGTGATGCGTGGTGGAAAAGCATGACCCAATTACACGAAAATATTGTGGGTATTGATGCGGCAATTTTTATGCATCCAACGGTGTGGAAAGCAAGCGGACATGTGGATAGTTTTAGTGACCCTATGATTGATAACAAGGACAGCAATAAAAGATATAGAGTTGATCATTTAATTGAGGCTTTTGCAGAAGAGCAGTTAGCAGTTAGTAGAGGGTCCCGCAATACTGCGGGAGCAGAGGGCAGAGAGCAATTAGCAGAAAAAGTTTTATCAGATATGGATGCTTTACTTAGGGCAACTGATTATGCGGGACTAAAAAAATTAATTGAAGACAACAATATTAAATGCAGCATCAGCAAAACCTGCAATTGGACGGAGATTAGAGAATTTAATTTAATGTTCAACACAAAAATAGGTGCGGTATCTGATGAGGCTGATACGATTTATTTACGCCCCGAAACGGCACAGGGAATTTTTGTAAACTTTTTAAATGTGCAAAAAAGTGGCCGTATGAAAATACCTTTTGGTATTGCGCAAACGGGCAAGGCTTTTAGAAATGAAATTGTGGCTCGCCAGTTTATTTTTCGCATGCGGGAGTTTGAACAAATGGAAATGCAGTTTTTTGTGCGCCCCGGCTCGCAAAAACAATGGTACGATTACTGGAAAGATACCCGCAAAAAATGGCATGAAAGCATTGGCATTCCTGCAAAGAAATTGCGTTTTCACGATCATATAAAACTGGCGCATTATGCAGATATGGCGCTGGATATTGAATTTGAATTTCCATTTGGTTGGAAAGAACTGGAAGGCATACACAGCCGGACAGATTTTGACCTCACGCAACATGCAACCTTTAGCAAAAAGAAAATACAGTATTTTGATAATGACCTAAACGAAGAAGGAAAACCGTATGGAAACTACACACCCTATGTGGTGGAAACTTCTGTAGGATTGGATCGTTTGTTTTTGACAGTGCTTAGTCTAGCTTACCAAAATGAAACCTGGTTAAAAGAAGATGGCACCGAAGATAGCAGAGTGGTTTTAAAAATACCTGCAAAACTTGCTCCTACAAAACTGGCTATTTTGCCGCTGCTTAAAAAAGATGGCTTGCCCGAAATTGCAAAAGAATTGATGAACGAGTGCAAGCAATATTTTCATTGCTTTTATGAAGAGAAAGATGCTATTGGAAAACGTTACCGTCGCATGGATGCAATAGGCACGCCATTCTGCGTAACAATAGATCACCAAACAAAAGAAGATCACACTGTTACCATACGCTACAGAGATGGTATGACCCAAGAAAGAATTGCTTTGAGTGAAGTGAAGGGGTTGGTGGAGGATTTAATAAAATAATACTGACATATTTTTAAAAAATTTTAATGCTGTTGTTCATTTTTGAAAAATAATCCTCCATCGTAAATATTTAAACTCAAGGTTTTGAAGAACATGTGCTATAAGTTTTTTTGGTAAAACCGATTAATTCCTTAGTTTTAACATGGAGATTAGTTTCAAACCCATTATTTACTAACTATAAATTTAATTAACATGGCAGGAAAATTAACAGCGTATTGCATGAAGACAAAGGAAAAAAATGTTGAAATGCAAGATGCAGTGATCACAAAAACATCCCGTGGTGGCTACATGGCCCAAGGCAACGACGGTAACGGAAATAAAATGACAACTATGCTAGGCGAAGCAAGAGCTTTGGAAGCTGTAAAAGACGGCGTAGCTAAAAAAGGCTGGTAAGGAATAGATCTTAGATGCAAGATTTTAGACATAAGATTGGGCAGCTCATTTTTGAGCTGCTTTTCTTTTTGTGCTAATCAAGCTTTTGATACGCTAATGCCTTCGTCAAAAACCAATGCATTTCCGTCATCGCTTTCATTTCTTCTACCACCAGTATTCCGTTTTTACCAACCTGTTTAAGTTTAGCTTTATTGGTACCCTTTTGTAAAAACAACAATACCTTATTAAACGTTTCACTTTGAAAATACGGTGATTCAGGATTGCTCACAAAAAAACACTTTAATACATCTTTCTTTAAAAACATTCTTTCAAAACCCAATTCCACG
>JBJXGJ010000024.1:0-3440 GCA_046153805.1 Ferruginibacter sp.
GAGAACCATCCCAAAAATTAAAGGTAGTGGGTGTTACCGGTACCAATGGTAAAACAACAGTAACAACCATTTTATACAATCTCTTTACAAAACTTGGTTACAGTTGTGGGTTAGTAAGTACTGTAGAAAATAAAATAGCCGGTGCCATTATCCCATCAACACACACAACGCCAGATGCCATAAGTTTAAATGCGTTGTTGCAAAAAATGGTAGCAGCAGGTTGTGATTATGTATTTATGGAATGCAGCAGCCATGCAATAGAACAAAAGAGAATTGCAGGCATTTTGTTTAAGGGAGGTGTTTTTACAAATATTACCCACGATCATTTAGACTACCACAAAACGTTTGATGAATATATCCGGGTAAAAAAATCATGGTTCGATCAGTTACCATCTACAGCTTTTGTAATTAGCAATGCAGATGATAAACGTGGTGCCGTAATGCTTCAAAATACTGCTGCTAAAAAATATTATTACAGCCTTAGAACTGTGGCCGATTTTAAAGCAAAAATATTAGACAACAGGCTTGGCGGTTTGCACATGCTGGTAGATGATACAGAAGTTTATTTTAAAATGATAGGTGAGTTTAATGCCTACAACTTACTTGCTGTATATGCGGTTGCAACATTACTTGGTATGCAAAAAGAGGAAGTTTTGCTTGGCCTGAGTAATATAGATGGTGCGGAAGGAAGGTTTGATTATGAAGTGAGCAAAAATGAAAATGTAATTGGTATAGTAGATTATGCACATACGCCTGATGCTTTGTTGAATGTACTGGCTACTATTAAGAAACTGAGGCTCGGGCATGAAAAAATAATTACAGTTGTTGGCTGTGGTGGTAACAGAGATCAAGCAAAGCGCCCCATAATGGCAGCTGTAGCTTGTGAGCACAGCGACAGGGTCATTCTTACATCCGATAATCCACGCAATGAAAATGCAGCTGATATTTTAAAAGAAATGGAAGCAGGCATAAACGTAGTTGCAAGAAAAAAGTATATAACAATTGCTGATAGGAGAGAAGCAATTAAAACAGCTGTGAGCTTGAGTAACAAAGAAGATATTGTATTAGTGGCAGGAAAAGGACACGAAAAATACCAGGAAATAGCGGGAGTGAAATATGAGTTTGATGACAAAAAGGTATTAAGGGAAATGTTTGAGCTTTTAAGTAAATGAGCTGATTAGCTGAAATGCTAATGGGAATCTTGATTTTGTAAAAGTTTGTAAAATAAAAGAACTGTAATTTAAAAGAATTAGCGCATCAGCAAATTAGCTAATTATCAAATTTGTATTTATGCTGTATCATTTATTTGACTGGATTACACAACACTGGACCAAGGCAAGCTTCCCCGGAAGTGGGCTGTTTCAGTTTATAAGTTTTCGTGTAATGATGGCATTGATTTTATCATTGATTATTACAACGGTTTACGGTAAAAAGCTTATCGGGTTTTTATTAACAAAGCAATTGGGTGAAACAGTTAGAGACCTCGGGTTGGCTGGCGAGCAACAAAAAAAGGGTACGCCAACAATGGGTGGGCTCATTATTATTCTAGCTATTATAGTTCCAACTTTATTACTTGCAAACTTAGATAAAGTGTATGTAAGGTTAATGTTGCTGTGTACCCTGTGGCTTGGTGCTATTGGGTTTATAGATGATTATTTAAAAATAAGAAGTAAGCGTTTGGCCAAATTAAAAGGCGACGATTATAAGAAAAGTGACAGTGATGGACTTGCCGGTAGGTTTAAAATATTCGGACAGGTAGTGATTGGAATTATCATTGGTGTTACACTTTATTTTAGCCCGAGTGTAACAGTTAAAAGAGAAGTAATTAAAACAGACAATGTTGTTGAGTTGCAAAGAGGAGAAAAAAAAATATTAGAAGATACGGTAATGATTGATGGGAAACAGCATCGTTTTGTAACTGTAAAAACACCGATCACTACTATTCCATTTGTAAGAAATCATGAATTTAATTATGCTAAACTACTTCCAAAAAGTTTGGAAGATTACACCTATATCGTTTACATAGCTATTGTAATTTTTATTGTGACTGCAGTATCAAATGCAGCAAACATTACTGATGGTTTAGACGGGCTTGCAACGGGCATCAGTGCCATCATTGGTATTTGCCTTGGCATATTCGCATATGTAAGTGGTAACATAAAATTTGCAGAATACCTCAATATTATGTACATACCAAACCTTGGTGAGTTGTCCATTTTTATTGCAGCGTTCGTTGGGGCATGTGTTGGCTTTTTATGGTACAACTCTTACCCCGCGCAGGTATTTATGGGCGACACCGGAAGCCTTGCTTTGGGTGGAATAATTGCGGCACTTGCAATTATTGTACGAAAAGAATTATTGATACCTATTTTTTGTCTAGCATTTTTTGTAGAGCTCTGCAGCGTAATGATACAGGTGAGCTATTTCAAATATACCAAACGAAAATACGGTGAAGGCAAACGGGTTTTCTTAATGAGTCCATTGCACCACCATTATCAAAAACTAGGCTACCACGAAAGTAAAATTGCCGTTCGTTTTTGGATACTCACCATATTGTGTGTTGCTGTAGCAATTGTAACATTAAAACTGAGGTAAAAGCCTCCCCGAACCCCTCCGAAGGAGGGACCAATAGGAGAAAAATAAAGTATTGATTGAAAAAATAAAAATTAATAAACAATGAGTAGCTCGCTTCAATCTTCGAAATTTCCTCCGCCGCCGAAAGACGGAGAGATAGGGGGGGCTAGAATCGCAATACTCGGCGCAGGAGAAAGTGGGGTAGGTACCGCAATACTTGCACAACAGCAGGGTTGGGATGTGTTTGTAAGTGATGCAGGTTCTATAAAGGAAAATTATAAAACAGATCTTTTAAATAACAATATTTCTTTTGAAGAAGGATTTCATACAGAAGAGAAAATATTGAACGCAACCGTTGTAATGAAGAGCCCTGGTATACCTGAGAAGAATGAAATGGTAAAAGCAATAAGAGCGAGTGGTATTGAAATAATTAGTGAGATAGAATTTGCTTACAGGTATAAAGGCGACAGTAAAATAATTGCAGTCACCGGTAGCAATGGCAAAACCACTACAACGGCGTTAACCTATCATTTGTGTAAAGAAGCTGGTGAAGATTGTGCAATGGTGGGTAACATAGGTTTTTCATTTGCACGGCAGGTAGCAGAAGATCCTAAAAAACTGTATGTGGTGGAAGTAAGTTCTTTTCAGTTAGATGGTATAAAAAGATTTAAACCGGATGTAGCCATTATAACCAACATAACAGCAGACCATTTAGATAGATACGAATACGATGTAAAAAATTATATAAAAAGCAAATTCAGAATTATAGAAAACCAGACAGCCGAAGATGTTTTTATTTATAACCTGGATGATGAGACCACGACAAAGTATTTCAAAAACTATACAATAAGATCATTAAAAGCACC
>JBJXGJ010000035.1:0-20910 GCA_046153805.1 Ferruginibacter sp.
ATCTCAATGAATTTTGCTACAAATTTAATCGGAGGTATTTTGGTATAAAATTATTTGATAGGTTAATGGTGGCGGCTATCGCCGAGGCATGGTATAAACCTTGCTCCTAATTGCGGATAGTCATTTACAATTGTGTATATCTTTTTTTCAAAAAACACAAAATTTCAAATGAATAGCATTACATTTTAATTATTATATTTTGACAAACATTAAAAACCTGTTCAAATGAAAAAACTATTCGGTTTATTATCATGCGCTGTTGTTTTAGGAATTGGCTGTACAAAAATTTCCTTAAACGAAGATTCTACAATTGAACCAACGCCTGCGGTTACCAGCAATTTAACCCACAGAGGTTGCGCTTCTGAAGAAGTTTTGCAACAACAATTAAAAGATGATCCTACTCTTGCAGCAAGAATGGAAGCTATTGAATCTTTCACTGCTAAGTACCAGCAAAACCCATCTGCATATAGGTTGCTCGCAAATGGGATAATTGAGATACCAGTTGTGGTAAATGTGGTTTACTATACAGAAGCAGAAAATATTTCTGCTGCGCAGATTCGAACACAGATAGATGTTTTAAACAAAGATTTTTCTGGGACAAACTCTGATATAGGAAATGTGCCAACTATTTTTAGAGGCGTAAAGGCCGGCGATGTAGGTGTGCGATTTGTACTTGATAATATTATTAGAAGAAGTACATTCCAAACCAGCTTCTCTACAGATAATGGTGTGAAGAAAGGTTCCACTGGCGGTATTGCGCCAACAAGTCCTACAACAAAACTGAACATGTGGAGCTGTAACCTTGGCGGTGGTGTACGCGGCTATTCTCAGTATCCGGGTGGTGCTAGCGCTACAGATGGTGTTGTAATCTCATACAGGAACTTTGGCGTAACAACTGAAGTTGGTCATTGGTTAAACCTTCGCCACATTTGGGGTGGTGCAGTATGTGGAAATGATTTTGTAACCGATACTCCTTTACATACCGGCGCAAACCGTGGTTGCCCGGCAAGCGGTGTGACAAGCAGCTGCACAGGGTCTCCAGTAATGATGACGATGAACTACATGGATTACACAGACGATCTTTGTATGTATATGTTTAGTGCGGGGCAAAAAACACGTATGTTTGCAAACTTTGTTGCAGGTGGCGCTAGAACCTCTTTTTCTACGCCATAAATGATTGTTAAACTTTATTAAGAAAGCGGAAAGTTCATCACCTTCCGCTTTTTTAATACCTACAAAAAAAGAAAGTTCTCTTCCTATTGAAGAGGTTTTTCATTTATCTTTTCTCAATTTATTGTTGCCTTACTACACCGCAAAACTCTCCCCACAACCACAACTTCTACTCGCATTTGGGTTGTCAAAATAAAATCCTTTGCCATTTAACCCATCGCTAAATTCTAACTCCGTATTTACGAGGTATAAAAAACTTTTTAAATCGCACACAATTTTTACACCTTTATCTTCAAACACCTGATCCATCGGTTTTACTTCGTTATCAAAATCCATTTTATAGCTTAAGCCACTGCAACCACCGCCAACCACACCTACTCTTAGAAAGTATGTTTCATCATCTGCCACACCACTTTCCGCCATTAGGTTCAATATCTTTTGCTTTGCCTTATCTGAAATGTAAATTGAAGCCCCTCCACCCCCCGAAGGGGGGATTTGAGTCTCCAATACTGGAGAGTTACTTTTATTATTTAAGGTTTGCGTTTCTGTCATGTTAAAATTCTTTTATTGTATTGAACCCCTAAACTGCGATATATAAATTTTCTCTAAATTATTTCAGTCTAGAATCCCCCCTTCGGGGGCGGGGGACTTAATGCACCAAACTCTCTTCAAACTTAATGGCTTCTTTACCATTCTTAACACGGTAATCATTTATCGCTGCTTTAATAGCATCTTCTGCCAAAACAGAACAGTGAATTTTTACCGGAGGTAAATTTAATTCCTCTACAAAATCCATATTATCTACTGTAAGCGCTTCATCAACACTTTTACCTTTTAACCACTCTGTTGCAAGAGAAGAAGATGCAATGGCAGAGCCACAACCGAAGGTTTTAAATTTTGCATCGGTTATAATTCCGGTTGCATCATCTACCTGTATTTGAAGGCGCATAACGTCTCCACATTCAGGAGCACCTACAAGCCCCGTTCCTACACTTTTATCTGCTTTATCAAGTGTTCCTACATTTTTAGGATTTTGATAATGATCTATTAATTTTTCTGAGTAAGCCATGTCTTTTTTAATTTAAAATTTTTAATTACGAATTACGGGTTTGATAATAAAACAACGTTCATTCGTACTCGCTGCTTTCTGGTTTAATATTTTCTACAAAGAACGAATACACGTAATTCGGCATTCGTAATTCGTAATTTATTTAGTGAGCTGCCCACTCAATACTGTTCAAATCTATACCTTCTTTGTACATCTCCCACAGCGGACTCATCTCTCTTAACTTAATAACAGTTTCACTTATTGCCTTTACCGTATAATCAATTTGCTCATCTGTTGTAAACCTGCCTAAGCCAAAGCGAAGCGAACTGTGTGCCAAATCATCACCCAAACCTAATGCTTTTAAAACATACGAAGGTTCCAAAGATGCAGACGTACAAGCAGAACCTGAACTCAATGCAATATTTTTATTAAAACCCATTAACAAACCTTCGCCCTCTACATGTTTAAAAGAAATATTGGTTACATGCGGCAAACGGTGTTCTGTACTTCCATTTACATATGCTTCTTCCAATAGCATTAAAGCGGTTTCCAACTTATCCCTCATTTTACTGATGCGTTTTGTATCAGCTTCCATATCCTGCATACACAATTCGCAGGCTTTACCCATACCAACAATACCCGGTACGTTTAATGTGCCTGAACGCATACCACGCTCATGTCCACCGCCGTCCATCTGCGCGGTAACTTTTACACGGGGGTTTTTTCTGCGTACATACAATGCGCCAACACCTTTAGGCCCGTACATTTTGTGCGCCGTAAATGCCATGATATCAATACCATCTTTGTTTACATCAACAGGTATTTTCCCTACTGCCTGCGTAGCGTCTGTAAACAACAATACACCATGTTTTTTAGCGATAGCGCTAATTTCTCTAATCGGCATAATGGTGCCAATTTCATTGTTGGCCCACATAATAGAAATCAGAATGGTAGTAGGTTTAATAGCTGCTTCCAGTTCTTTTAAATCAATTAATCCATCAGGCTGAACTTTTAGGTAGGTAACTTCTCCTCCAAGTTTTTCAATGTGTTTACAGGTATCCAACACAGCTTTGTGCTCAGTTGTACAAGTAATAATATGATTCCCTTTTTGAGCATACATTTCAAAAACACCTTTAATACCCAGGTTATCACCTTCTGTAGCGCCGCTTGTAAAAATTATTTCTTTCGAGTCTGCACCAATAAGTTTAGCCACCTGCTCACGGGCATAATCCACAGCTTCTTCCGCCTTCCAGCCAAATGGATGGTTGCGGCTTGCAGCGTTGCCATAATCTTCTAAAAAATAAGGCGTCATAGCTTCCAACACCCTCGGATCCATTGGAGTAGTAGCGTTGTTATCTAAGTATATCGGTAATTTCAACATTTTCTTCTATTTAATTTATAAGCAAATTTACTACAATCGTTCTACTTTAGCGTTACCATTAAAGAAATAATACACCATGCTACAACCAGAACATATCGGTATCGCTGTTAATGATTTGTCAATTTCTGTTCCGCTATTTGAGAAACTGCTTAATAGTCAGTGTTACAAAACAGAAACTGTAGGAACAGAACAGGTAAATACAGCCTTTTTTAAGACAGGACAAACAAAAATTGAGTTGCTGCAAAGCACTACTTCTGAAGGCGTAATTGCAAAATTTATCGAACGGAGAGGAGAAGGTATTCACCACATCGCTTTTGAAGTAGCTGACATTGTAGCCGAAATGGCACGATTGCAAGCGGAGGGTTTTGTTTTACTTAACGAAAACCCCAAACAGGGCGCCGATAATAAACTGGTTTGTTTTTTACACCCAAAAGGAACGAATGGCGTGCTGGTGGAGTTGTGCCAGGAGAAAGTTATGCAATAAAAAGCAGGCTCTAATAATTGATAAAATTCCAAGTTTTAAAAGATGATTAAAACGATTGGTTATTTTTAGACACAGTTTTTAAAAAATTAGATTTCGAAAACGACCTTATTTTTTTGATGGTAGAGAAAAAGTACTAAATTTTTTAAATGCTACAGATGTGCCGCAACTCCTCATTTTACCAGGTATTAATGCTTCCTCATAAAACATTGCCAGCTGCTAAAGACCTGGAAGCTAAAAAAATAATACCAGTACGCTTGGGTAAATTTAAACCGGCAAACCACTACTCGGACGAACCCATAAAAAAGTTGCTGGCATTAAATGAAGAAAAGCAAATTAAGATCTGCACACCCTTGATTGGCCAAAAAGTTTTGCTTGACAGCGAACTGGTATTTGAACCATGATGGGATAGTGGAAAATAAATTTTTCTTCCACTATTGCAAATAGGGATTGTTTAATTTTTCAGCACCAATAGTAGTTTGAGGACCATGACCACTGTACACATCGGTATCTTCCGGCAAAGACAAAAGATTTTCTGTTATACTCCTGATCAGTTGGGCATGGTTGCCACCTGGTAAATCGCTGCGACCTATGCTATTTTTAAATAAAGCATCTCCGCTAATTACAAATTTATCTTTTGCAGCATAAAAACTCAGGCTGCCAGGGCTGTGACCGGGAGTTAACAATACCTCCAGTTCATCATCTCCCAACTTAATAAAATCGCCCCCGTTCAGAAATATAAAATCGCCAGTGTAATTATCAAACGGCATATCATACATAAGCCCGCTAGTAGGGGCAAACGCCAACACTGCCTTCTCATTTTCGTGAAGTTGGAGCGTTAAATTATATTTTTCCGATATGAGTTTGTTGCCAAATACATGGTCTAAATGGCAATGTGTATTTATGAGCATTTTAGGTGTTAATTGAATGGCGGTAATAAAAGCAACCAATTCATCTTTTTCCGCATCAAAGTAGCAACCTGGGTCAATAATGATGCACTCGTTTAACTCATTGTAAAGTATATACGTATTTTCTTGTATTGGACTAAATTTGAACGATTTTATTTTGAGCATTTAGGGTGTTTTAAAATGATTTTAATTGTAAGGTGTAATAAACTAATTTTAAGACTTAATATAACAGATAAGTATGACAAAGTTCAGCAGAATAATTTTTATTTCATTTATTTTCATTCTTCCAGCTTTAGTGAGCAATGCGCAGGTAAACGCAGTAACTTTTGGTAAAAACAGAATTCAATATAAAAAGTTTAAATGGCAGTTTTATCAAACCCAAAACTTTAATGTTTATTTTTACGAAGGTGGGCAGGAGCTTGCAAAATTCGCAGCACAGGCAGCAGAAAAGGAGCTTCCACAAATAGAAGCCGCAGCTGAGTACAGCCTTCAACGCAGGGCAAATATTATTTTGTACAATGAGTATGCAGATAAAAAACAAACCAACATTGGCTTAGAGTCTGATATACTTAATACTGGCACTGTAACTCGGCTTGTAAATAATAAAATGGTGGTTTATTACGATGCAAACCACTATAACCTTAAGAGACAAATACGGCAGGGTATTGCTGATATTATTACAAAAAATGTTTTGTTTGGCGATGATCTTGGCGAAGTGTCTAGTAACCAAACCCTGCTTGACTTGCCTGTATGGCTTACAGATGGCTACGTTGCATACCTTGGCGAAAACTGGAGTACGGAACTTGATGATGAACTAAAAAGCGAAATACTTAGCGGCAACTATACAAAATTTTCAAAATTTTCATTTGAAAAACCATTGCTAGCTGGCCATGCATTTTGGTATTATGTAGAGGAGAAATACAAAAAAGAAAATGTCACTTATTTTTTATACCTAGCAAGGGTTTATAAAAACCTAAACAAAGCAAGCAAACAAATCACCAAGCTCACTTTTAAGCAATTGCAGACGGAGTTTATGGAGTACCAAGATGATAAATATTATAAAGACATTGCCCGCCGCAAAGCTTACCCCAAGGGAAATTATGTTGATGGATTTGATATAAGCAAACGGTTAAATTATTACCGCTTTAACGTGAACCCCAATAAAAAGAACAATGATTATGTGGTGACCCAATTTAAAAAAGGAATTGTAAGGTTGATATTAAATGCAGGCTATGAAAATAAAACGCTGCTTAAATATGGTACAAGATCGTATGAGGCACAAATAAACCCGAGTTACCCGATTGTGGCATGGGATCCAAAAGGAACAAGGATCTCCGTCATTTATACAACCGAGGGGAAGCTTAAATTATTTGTTTACGACGTTCTCAGTAATTTTAAACAATATACATTCGACATTACCGATAAATTTGACCAAGTACAGGATGTAAAATATATGCTGGACAGCCGCACGCTGCTTATATCTGCCGTAAAAAATGGCCATGCAGATATTTACACTTTCGCTATAGAAAAAGAAAAAGTTACACAGATTACAAATGATGTGTACGACGATCTAGATGCAACGTTTGTATCCTTCCCCGGTAAAACGGGTATTATTTACAGCAGTAACAGACCAACAGCAACAGCAAAAACAGGCGATACCGTTTTGCCAAGCAACAACCGCTTTAATGTTTTTTTAATTACAAATTTTGGTGACAAACCGGAGTTAAATCAAATTACTCAGCTTACAAATTTAAAGTATGGTGACGCACGTTTTCCAACACCATACAACAGCAACCACTTTACTTTTGTAAGTGATGAAAATGGCATTGGCAACCGATATGCCGGCTTTTTTACCACCAAAGCAGAAGGGCTTGATACACTTGTTTTAATTGGTGATGATATATTGCGAAACCCTACACAAAAAGATGTGGACAGTACATTGCGGGTGTATAAAAAAACAGATATAGATTCAGTTGCTGTTGTTGCCATGTCGTCAGATTCTACCTACACGTTTCCACTTACAAATTACCCAAGCTCACTTGCAGAAAGCCGTGTGGCCGGCGACAACAACCAGCTAAGCGAAGTAACAAGGCAAAGCGATGAAAAAGTTTTATATAAACTTAAAATAGACGAAAATACATTATACAGAAGAAATGTTACAGCGGCTCCAACCGAATATGCAAAAAAATTAAGGCGAGAAAGCAGGCTTACAAAAGTGAATACTGCTAAAGGCAAAGTTCTTGTACCTTTCGCCATCGCGGATACGACAAAGAAACAAGACGACTTTTTTCAAAATGAATTTGGCGTTGATACAACGAGGCGACTTACAAATACGCCAGCAGCAGCAAACACAGCCATAAACGACAATGAAAACGTGCTGGCAAGGGCGAAATTATTTGTATACAAACCAAAAAAATTCTCAGCAGATTACGGCTCGGCAGCGTTTAATAACACAGTTCTTATAAACCGATACCAACCCTATCAGGGAGGCGCAGGACCTATCATGCTTAACAGTGGTACACCGTTAAATGGATTGCTTAGATTAGGCACTTCAGACCTGTTGGAAGATATTAAAATAACTGGCGGCGTAAAAATTGGTACCAACCTAAAGGACAATGAATGGTTATTAAATTACCAAAACCTAAAAAGAAGAATAGATTGGGGACTTACCTATTACAGAAATGTACAGGGTTTAACATTTTCCACAGGCGGTACCCAACCCAATTTTTTTAACGGTAAACAATTTACCAATCTGTATCAGGCAAATATTTCTTATCCATTTGATGAAACAAAAAGCGTACAACTTACAACTGGGATAAGGTCGGATAAACAAGTTGCGAACGCGACAAGTTCTTTTCCCGAAACACTTTTATTTGAAAGCGAGCGGAAATTATATCAGACTTCCCGGTTAGAATTTATTTATGACAACAGCATTTTGGTTGCCCAAAATATTTACAATGGCGGCAGGGCAAAAGTATATGCAGATTTTAATCGCCAGATAAGTAAAGTACAATTTTCCAACGGACCTAACACTTACAATATTGGCTTTGACGCCCGCTATTATTACCCTATTTATAAAAACTTTATTTGGGCAGGGAGAGCAGCCGGAGACTTTAGCTTTGGTAACCAAAAATTAATTTACTTTTTAGGTGGAACCGACGGGTGGCTAATGTTTGGCAGCAACACTAAAAAAAATGGCAGCGATAGGTATTTTATAGAGGACAATATACCTGCGCAAGATCAGGATTACGCATTTCAAAGCCTTGCTGTAAATATGCGTGGATTTATACAAAATATTGCAAGTGGCAACAATTCACTTGTAATAAACAGTGAGTTTAGGCTGCCGGTGTTTACCACGTTATTCGATAAAACAATTAACAATGCCTTTATTCGCAATTTCCAACTAACACAATTTATAGATCTTGGTACCGCTTGGAATGGCGGTTTTAAAGGAATTACTAGGCCAAACATTCCATATAGTTCGCCTGCAAATCCTGCTTTTCCTCTAGATCCTGCAACCGTAGTTGTAAGGGTGAAAGCCGGTGGCATTGGGCCATTAGCAGGTGGCTACGGTTTTGGTGCCCGCAGTACGTTATTAGGTTATTTTGTAAAGTTTGATGCAGCCTGGCAAATGAATGGATTGTTTAAAGGAAAACCACAAACATATATTTCTTTGGGATTGGATTTTTAACAAATGATATAGTTTTAAAAAAACGGATGAGACTTTTAAAGTTGCCATCCGTTTTTTTATTTGTGGCAGTGTTCAACAACAAATATTTGAACATTTGTGGAGGCTTTAGGTAATAGCTTACTTCTCGAAAAAGAAAGTTGGCGCCAGATTTCCTACCAATACGTATGATGCAATGCTGTTGCCGCAATTCGGCTTTCAATATTTGTTCAACAATAACTTAAACACTTCATTAAAAATCATCCAGATTTTCATATTCGTTACTTTTTATTCTCGATTGTAAAAACGGGAAAACATTTTATAAGAAACCAGCACAAAGAATATAACCCCGTTAGCAAAAAAGTTACTACCCAGGTTTTTGTGTGCGTAATAGGAAATGCAAACCTTGTCGCAATATTTACTAACATGCTTATAGGATTGTACAACACATCCCAACTGTTCCAACGCTCAAACCTACCAAGGTAAACACCAAATGAACCAACAAAGAGTAATACGATGATTGTTGGAGTTACAAATTTTCTGGCAAAAATTAACCGGATGTATTTCTCTACATTGATTACTGAAGCAAACGCCAATACCAAACCAGTAAGTGACGATACAAATAATAATACAGCATCGTACCACAATGGTGCAGCTTGTGTTTGAGCAATGTGTATAATATCTGTAACGATATACAACGCATTTGGAAAAAACAATAACCAACACATAAAAACAAAAACCTGAAATATCTTTTTCTTATCAGCCAGTTCTTCAAAATAAGTACTTACTAGGTATGGAATCCATGCAAGAAATAAATTCCATACCATAAACAAATAACTGCCGTTATTGGAATACATAATTCTGACAGGCATCATTACAGTTATAAATAAAAAACAGCAACAAAGCCACAGTGCAAATGGAGAAAATATTTTTTTCAATGGTTTAATAATTTTAAAAATGCAGGAACAAAAATGACAAGTCCGCAAATGACGGCTACAAAAGCCGCCAATAAAACAGCGCCAGCGGCTACATCTTTGATGATTTTAATTGAAGGGTCATTCTCTTTTGTGACCAAATCACATAATTTTTCTATGGCAGCATTTATCAATTCAGCAGAAATTACAAACCCAATATTTATAACAACTACCAGCCATTCTATTGCAGAAATGTGCAACATATAAGCAGCAATACATACAGCAGTTGCGGCAATCATTTCTATTCTGAAATTTCTTTCGTTTACAAAAGCATATCGCAAACCATTAAATGCAAATACAAATGCATCTGTCGCTTTTTTCATCTTTCTAATTATTTATGTGTTTTTTGATCGTACTCGTTTCCCTGCCTATTAATTCAAACCAATTGCAATACTTTAGCGATGTAGATTTTGCACCACGCTTATATGCAATGGCAAATTTTCCCCAATACTCGGGCATTGCTAAAAAGCCATACATCACAGTGGCAGCAACCGGAAACGAAAAATGCTTATTGCCCAGCATAAAACATTGCAGACATACTTCTCCCTCATCTGTTGTATCATATTCCAACAAAATGTGTTTAATATCATGCTTTGCATAATAGGGCAACAACTTTAAATTTTTTGCAACAAGAAATTTGTAAAGGTCACTACCCAATGTACTTTGTTCCATTTGTGCCAGTGACTCCATTGTATGCGGAAACGGTAAAGGCTTTCGTACAAATTTTAAGAACGGTAATGCCATATTGTGTGTAAGAAAAACCAATATTCGTGATCGTATTTTTATAATGTGTTTGTGCATATTTTAAATTTATAGAGATGCTAACCAATACGGTATTCAATGAGCAATCTATATAGGCTGTTGCCCCCGAAACCGCGGAGACAACAGCTGTTTCCAATTTTTTCTTACACTATTTTGATTCGCTAATATTATTACCATACCAGTTTACTTTTCTGCTGCCATACATTACCAAGGCTAGAATAATAAACAACCCAATGCTACCAACAAGCAGTGCGGTATCTTCCAAACGAATAAGGATAAAGATGAAGCCATACAAAGCGCCGAGCAACGAGCCTAAGACCGCTACAGATTTCCATGTTTTAAAATGGCTTTTTGTGTATAAACTAATAAGGAGAACGGTGGCAGCCGCTGCTGTTAGATAGGCATAATCAAACAAAATGTATTCGCTTATGCTCAACAAAAGTGTATAAAATATAACAAGCGCAAGTCCCACTAATACATACTGCACCAGGTGCAACGGATTTTTTTGCATTAGCTCAATAATAAAAAATAAAGCGAACGTCAACCCGATAAGAAGTATCGCATATTTTACACTTCTTGTAGTTTTATTGTATTGGTCTGCCGGCTGAACAAGGCTTACCCCAAACGCGGTCGTCCCAATTTTTAAAGCACCGCTTTTTACCACCGTACCAAAAGCTAAATTGGCCCTGTTAAAACTCCACTGTGCATTAAACCCGCTGTCACTTACCGTTCTTTGTGTGGGTAAACTATTTCCATCAAAAGATGGATTTGGCCAGGTAGACGATATTGAAAATTTACTATTTACACTCATAGGTATAAAATGCAACTGCTCACTTCCTTTTAATTTTAAATCCATATTAAATTTCAAGCTTGTGTTCATTGTCTCAGCAGAAATAATGATCGGCACAGAAAGTCCCACGTCGCCCAAATCATTCACCGGCATTTCAGGGTCTAATAATAATTTTTGGCCATTAAAATCAATCATCACTTCCTCTTCTATTCCTTTAAAATCACTCAAACTGAAACAGAGTTTTGCTCCCGCAAAATCAATTTTTGCAATATCAATTCCTACCGGCCATTTAGGGTTAAAATTTCCTGTAAAATTTAGAGCAGTTCTATAAAGCAAGACTTTATAAATAGAGCGAGGACGTTCCTCAGGCATTACTTTTCCGGTTACCGATAACTTATCTGCTAGTACAATTAATTGGGTTTTTGTCTGCATTAACTTCCCATCACTGTTGGTGAATATTTCTGTATAAGGAACGGTTATAAATGGCGCCGAAAGGGTTTGCGCAGTAGCCCATTTACTGCTCACCTCTTTTACAACTTCTTTTTGCCGGCTCTCTCTTTCGTTTATCAGGTTATCAATAAAAAGTGTGGGGATCAGCATCAACAAAATAACCCCCCCGGTTATTAACCCCTTTATTAAAATTTTGTTTGCAGCATTTGTAACGGTTTGCTGCGGCTGTGTTGGCATTGTTTCTAGGTCCATAATAGTTGGTTTGTTGTTTAGCTTTATAAAAAAAAGATCTTTAAAAATTTGTGAGTAGGAAATTTCACCAGCAGTACCTTCAGATAAATAAGATGCTACCCGTCTAAAACTGAGCAAGACGGCACAAGCGGAACAGGTAAATAAAATAGCAGTATAAAATAAAAATGAACTCCATAATCCACTCGCATTTCCTGAACTCTTACCGAAAAAATTGAACCCTAAAAATGCCGGAATTGCAGCAAAGCAAAAATCCACACACAAAATAAGTATCATAAACCACAACAGTTTTAATGGCAATTTTATTTTTAGTGTTTGCAAAATAGGCAACGCTATAAAAAGGAATATTAAAGCCGGAACACTTGCAATAATTGAAATAAAAAATACCATCAACAGCAAACCAAAAGCATTCTGTGGATCTTCAGATAACAGACCAAAGCCCATAGAGCCAATAGCCAGTACCAAAGAAGTAAGAAACCAAATTCTTGCACTCAAACCTGTTGTAGTAAATATAATTTTCATTTTAAAAGTACTTTGTATTTCAAAGCAATAGTACAAAAAAATTTATTTGGTAGCTTTTATCATTTTTTCAAGTGCCGCAATATGCAGCTTAAATTCTTTCTCACCATTTTTTGTAATTGAATAGGTCGTATTTGTCTTTCTGCCAATAAAACCTTTTTCTACTTTTATAATATTGTTTTCCTCTAATGCTTTCAAGTGGCTTGCAAGGTTTCCATCAGTAATTTCAAGAAGTACTTTTAAATCATTAAAATTTACTTCGTCGTTTACCATAAGGGCGCTCATAATACCAAGCCGCACCCGACTGTCAAAAAGTTTATTAAGGTTGTTTATAGGATTGAGCATCTTTTTAGTTTCTCTCGTATTTGTTCCACATATAGCTGCCATAAAAAATATGCATTACCCCAAAACCCGCTGCCCAAAAATAAAGACCGTACCCAACAAACCAAAGATTTATAACGCCGAGTAAAATTTGCGCATAGCCTAAATAACGAATTTCTACCAAAGTGTATTTACTTGCATTAACCAAACCCAGGCCGTAAAATATTAAACAACCCGGCGCCACCAAACCAAAGGTTCCAAAATGAATCAACCTAAATAAAAAAAGCCCACCCACCAATATAGGGATGCTCACATTTATCATTAACCTTTTTGAAGTATGCCCCCAAAGCGGTGTTCCTTCTTTTTTACTTTTTAACCATGTAAAAAAGAAAGCAGAAAAAAATGCAGCCAAAAATGTAACGGCTGCTATCCAGAAAATATAGGTATTTAAAATAATAGAATAATCATTTGCCATAGCCTGTACGACAGCTATATCTTCATTTATAACCACATTCTTAAAACCAAAAACATAAGGATATGCAACATAAGCCCCGATAAGCGCACAAAACCCTGCACTAATACCACTAAGCCCACTAAGGCTTATAAACCGGCTACTCCTCTCCATCATCAATTTAATATGCTGGAGGTCATCTAAAGACTGTTGCTGTTCATTCATAAAAGCACTTTGAAATACAAAGTAAAATAAAACTTACTTAATAAACAAAATATTCTTTAAGAATTATTTTAATACCATGCTCTCTTTAGAAAACTGCTTGTAGCTTAAAAATGCGGCAACGAGTGCCAATACAATAAGTGATACTACGACTACTGCATATTGAAGTGGGTTGATGGTGCCCGCAATTATTTCTTTTGTGGCTAGCGCAATATTTAAAACAGGAATAAAAGAAGTTTGCCAGTTTAATTCGATACCGGGAATGGTGGCAAGAATGGCGGGTATAATTATTACAAAAGTCATAGGTGTAACCATACTTTGCGCCTCTTTAAAACTCTTAGCCCTTATAACCATTGCTGATAGCATCCCCGCAAAAAATATACTCAACGGTATGAGCATACAATAGAGCATTGCAACGAATTTTAAAGACAGCATATCATTCAACACACCTAAAAATTCTTTTGGAATATTGGGTAATAATTTGAGAGCAATCACCATTCCAAGTATGGTCATTGTAGCTGCACATAAACCTACGAGAGAAATAGCCATTATCTTGCCCACAAGTATTTTAAAACGAGAAGCGGGCACGGTCAAAAGTGTTTCCATTGTTCCTTTTTCTTTTTCGCCGGTTATTAGATCTATGGCTGGGTACATACAACCCATAAAACAAAAAAGGATAAATATATAGGGTAAAAAACCACCAACCAATTTCCCGATCTGTTCTTTGGGCGAGGCAATATCTTGTTTTGAAATTACCAAAGGCATCAAAGCCTCCTCAGATATATTCAATTGCTTTATTCTTCCTTTTAACAATTCGGCTTTTAAAGAATCCAGTTTTTCTGCAATGCGCCTGTACAGCAATAAATTGGTTGATTTAAAATAAAGTTTCACTTCACCCGATTTCATATCATTAACCTTTGTTAAAAAATCAGGCTGAAATTCAACAACAGCATCAAGACTGTCTTTTTGTATAGCATCGCTACCGGTTGCAACTGTAAAGTTTTGTTGCAGTTTATATTTTGAATCGTTAAAAGTATTTTGATAGGTTGAAGGAACGCCTATTAATGCAATTCTTATAGGTTTCTCTCCTGCTTTATCCATTAAACTTTTTTGGAGTTTTGTTACGCCAAATATGAGCAAGGGAATAACAATAGCAGGTAAAATAATTGCTGACAGGAGGGTTCGTTTATCTCTCAGCGTATCTGTAAGTTCTTTCTTTAATACAGTAAAAATAGTGTTCATACAATAATTTTAGGCTTGGTGTGCAGTTGCTGGGTTGGTAGATGTATTTACAATTTCAATAAAAGCTTCCGTGAGTGACTGGTGAGAAAACTCGCTTCTAAAATTCGCCATCGTATTGTTGTAAATAAGTTTCCCTTTCGATATAATGGCAAGGTCATCACAAAGTAGATCTACCTCACTCATAATGTGCGAAGAAAAAATAATCGTTTTCCCTTCTTGCCTGCATTCTTTAATAAGTTCAATAATGCTGTGGGCAGTAATAACATCGAGGCCAGAAGTTGGTTCATCAAAAATTACGATGGCAGGGTCGTGTATCATACTGCGTGCAATAGAAACTTTCTGTTTCATTCCGGTAGAGAGCTGGCTTATGCGCTTTTTAGAAAACTCATTAATATTTAACTGGTCAAACAATAGTTGTTTACGATGCTCAAATTTTTGCTTGTCCATGCCATGCAAATCTGCAAAATATTTCACGATTTCACCGGGCGTAAGTCTGTCGGATAAATTTGTAGAGCCTGTTAAAAAACCTATTTTACTTCTAACCTTTTCCGGATGCTGCAAAACGCCCTCTCCACCTACAATAATGTCGCCCTCGGTTGGTTTTAAAATGGTGGAGATCATTCTCAGTGTAGTTGTTTTACCCGCACCGTTTGCTCCCAACAAAGAGAAAACTCTTCCGGGCTTGCAGGTAAGGCTCACTTTGTTTACTGCAAAAACTGATGTGTCATTTGTTTGCAGTTCCTTCTTTTGTTTATTGCTTAAGTGATATTGTTTGGAAACATTTTGAACGTCTATCATACAATTAAATTTTGGTACACTGTGTTTTGACAACGCAATTTAATTGTCTTTGCTAAAATGAACGATTTTTATAATACTTGTTTTATGAGTGGGATTTTGAGAATAGCATTACAGGTAAATACCATCGTTGCAAAATGATTTGTGGCAGAATTAATCAACAAAAATAACAGATTACAAAATGAGCGATTAAGAAGAAAGTACTCTTAGAATAATGCTGCAGGCGTCTTTTATTTCCGTTTCACTTATGTTTAACGGTGGGCAAATTCTAAATGCATGTGCACAAAATAAAAACCAATCTGTAAATACGCCTTCTTCAATAAGCCTGTCAATTATTTTTTTATTGGTTTCAAAACTATCAAACTCTACCGCCATCATAAGGCCTGCGCTACTTATATTTTTTATGGATGTATGTTGTAGCAGCGACCGAAACATTGTTTCCTTTTCAAAAACACGGTCATATAATTTTTCTTCTGTTAATACTTTAAAAGCAGCCATACCTGCCGCACAACTTACCGGGTGCCCACCAAATGTATTTATGTGGCCAAGCACGGGATTATGGGTAAAAGAATCCATTAATTTTTTATCAGCAACAAATGCCCCCAGTGGCATGCCACCACCAATGGCTTTACCCAGCAATAAAATATCGGGCACTACATCAAACTGTTCAAAAGCCCACAAAGTTCCATTGCGACCAAAGCCACACTGTATTTCATCCAATATTAAAAGTGTACCTGTACAACTGCACCTTTGTCTCAACGATTGTAGCCAGCCATGCTGTGGTTTTAAAATACCTGCTTCTGCCTGTATTGTTTCTGCAATAACACAGGCCGTGCGTTTGGTAATATTTTTAAGATCATCAAAATTATTATACCGTAGTTGTAAAATATCGGGGAGTAATGGCCTGAAAGCTTGTTGCCAATATTCGCTTCCCATCACACTTAATGCACCTTGCGTGCTGCCATGGTAAGAATTTTTAAAAGAAATTATCTGTGACCTGTTTGTAAATCTTTTTGCCAGTTTCATTGCCCCTTCCGTAGCTTCACTACCGCTGGCAGTATAAAAAACGCTGTTTAGTGTGGTAGGCAAATACTTGGTTAGTAAAGTTGCATACTCCACCTGTGGATTTTCTACCAGCTCACCGTATACCATTATGTGAAGATATTTATCAGCCTGTTCTTTGATAGCTGCAACAACATTTGGGTGCCTATGGCCTACATTACAAACACTTATTCCCGCTATAAGATCTATGTATTCTTTGCCCGCTGCATCCCACATTTTAGAGCCAGTTGCTTTTACTATGTTTAGGCAAAGCGGCCCATCAGAAGTTTGCCCTACATGGTTGAGAAAGAGTTGGCGATTGGTCATACAACAAAGTTATACCAATAGGTACTAACGGCAGAACCTTTTAGGTCTTCTACCTCAATTCAAATAGATTAATCACCCTTTTAAGAATAACATAGCTTTTGAAACAAGGTCGAGATAAGATTAAAGTTCAACGAGATTATAAAACCCTTTTAGCTATTTTTACTAAATAAAATTCAAATAATTATGGCGGTTATACTTCCTGTAAATGGCATTGCACCTGTAATGGGTAACGATTGTTTTATTGCTCCGAATGCAACGATTGTTGGAGATGTGAAGATGGGCAATGAATGCAGTGTATGGTTTAACGCGGTTATTCGTGGTGACGTAAACAGTATAGAAATGGGCAACAAAGTAAATGTGCAGGATGGCGCAGTTATACATTGCACCTATCAAAAAACAAAAGCGATTATTGGTAATAATGTAAGTATTGGGCACAATGCTATTGTACATGGTTGTACGTTAGAGGACAATGTTTTAATTGGCATGGGAGCTATCGTAATGGATAATGTAAAAGTTGGCAGCAATAGCATTATTGCAGCCGGAGCAGTGGTATTGGAAAATACCATTGTTGAAAAAGGATGTATTTATGCAGGAATACCTGCCAAAAAAATTAAAATGATAAGCGAGGCTTTAATAAGTGGCGAAATAAACAGGATAGCTGATAATTATGTGATGTACAGCGGTTGGTTTAAGGCCCCATTTATTTAGACCGCAGGGGAAGATGCTTCTCTATCTCCTCCGCAGGAGGAGGAAAGCTTTAAGAGGTAAGCGAAGATTTATGGCTGCTTATTAGATAATGAATATTATTATAAATATATTTACCCTATGAAAAAAATTCTACTCTCCCTTATAGCCGTATCTTTTTTATGCAGTTGTGCTATTTTTAGGAAGAAAGAAAAATATGGCTGCCCGAACGATGCAACCGGAAAAAGCCAGGAAGAAATTAGAGACCGCGGTACGAAAACAAAATACAAGGGCGGTAAAAAATTCTAAAAGTATTTCACCAAAACTTTTTACGAAAAGATATTTTCAATAAACAAAAACCCCTCGAATTTCGAAGGGCTTTGTCTTTTATCTTGTGTCTTATATCTCAAATCTAATTAGTAGCTCCACAAATCCTGCTCATAGTTAAATATCTTCTCTTTGATATTCTCACCTTCCAACAGCTGAAGAATGGTGTTTTCGCTTAGACCTTTGTAATTTTTAATAAACTGGTCATAAGGATTGTCAATCGTACTTTTAATAATACGGCCATAAAACATACGGCTTTCAAACAACTCTTCCCAACTCATGCGTGCACCGAAGTTTTTACCATTATATATTTCATACTTTGCAAAAGTTGCTCTCATATCAGGATAGTAAACCCAAAAAACTTCTGTCTCACCAAGATCAAGCCCTTGTGGAGTTATTACTCTTTTTACTGGTGCTATTCCTAAAATTCTAAAAAATAATCGAGAACTTTCTTTATCGAATACTACTTCCTCTTTAATACGAAATTTATATATCGAATCCGGATTTAATTCATTTCTTCTTTTAATGGGAGCTGTTTCATTGCCATTTGCATCAAATTGCTTTATTTCCAATTCAGGGCCAAGAAGAATTTCTCCAACTTGAGCCCTTGTCATTGGAGTTGTAAATCTATCATCTATAGCATTAAAAACTGTTACAGCACTATCTTGAATTGCCTGTAGTAGTATAGAAATAAATCTTTGATTACCATTATCTTGATCTGCTGAATATCTAAATGGAAGGTTTATTTTTTCTCGTGCATCTATTTCACGCCACAATTTATGTCTGTAAACTGCATCATCTGCACGTAAATTTTCGTATGCTAGAGGATTTCTATCCCTGATAGCATCATCATCTACCGCCGCATCCCTTCTTAAAGATTTTAAAACCTTTTTTATAGGTAAGCTGTCATTTGCAGGAGCAGGAGCAGCTGCAACAACAGCACTATCAGTGGAAGCCGCTACATTCTGTATGCTGCCGGTAGTTTTGTTCTTAGTAGTTCTTCTGGTGGAAGATCTTTTTGCAGGTGTCTTTGCCTTTGTAGATTTTTTCTTCTGCGCCGTGGCAGAATATCCGACAAAGGACATTAAAAAAAAGCACAAAAGAAATTTAAAAGCAATTTTCATAATATTGAGTTTTAATAGAGAACTATAGATCTTTCGTCAATCGTTCTAACAGAACCACCTGGACCTTGCACTTTTATGTTTACGAATGTAATAGAAGAACCAGGACCACAACGTTGAATTAAAGCATTAATACCCGCTAAACTATTCCCCGTAATGGAAGCTGATTGGGTGTTAGGAAAGTTAGCCCCGGAAAAATAAACCTGAGCACTAACCACCTGAAATTTTAGATCAAAAAGAAAATCGTCTCCTAAATCTGCCCTACAGAATTGTTGATTTTTAAATTCAACCGCAGGTACACGAGCTTTACCCGATCCAACTTTAAAAACCGGATCTGGGATTCTTTTTACACGAAATGAGAATTGATTTGGTTTTCCATCGGCAGTTACAGTAATAGATGCCGGTCCAATTGAACTAACCTTGACTGTTCTGGCAGATCCAGTACCACTAATTGTACCATTTGTCATTGAAACAGTAGTTTTATCCCAACCTGTAGGCGAACCTATTGTAATAGGGTTATCAACATCCATGTAAAATACATTCATTTTATCTAGCATCACAGCTGCACCACCTGGTGCACCAACTGTATATTTTACTGTTTGAGGAATAGTCTGAACTTTTCCATTTTCATCGGTAAAGGTGACATTAACAGAAACACTGTGTTCACCAACACCACTTGCTGTAGTAGTATAAGTTCCTTGACCATTAGTTACCGGCACACTAGATCCATTGATAGAAATCGTGGGATTCGCTGACGAACTATATGCTCCAACTCCTGCAGTAATTTTTATTTCTTCACCAGGAAAAACATAGCTAGCATTTTGACCAACTAAAACAGCAACTTGATCCATGTGTACAACAACATTGTTAATTTGGTTATGGAAATAAGTAACAGCTTGATTTTCAGCATTTTTAACATTATTTTGGAATTTACTCAACAATGTCAAACCAGCTACAGTCGGCGTCATATGAAAATATGCATCTGTAAAATCCTTTTCTTTCCCGTCTTGACCTTTAACTTTATCTATCTGATCAACAGGAAAGGTCTTCAAATTTTGAGATTTAAATGTATCGTCAATTGCAAACATTGCAGTTCTGTAATCATTTAATTTTTTCTGGAGTTCTGGACCTAAATTTTTCCCTCCAGGACCGTTGCCGAACAAGCGTGTTGCAGCTTCTAAATCATCTTCTTTAAACTGCAAAACCTGTTTTCCATCAACTTCAACCATTTTAGCTCCGGCTTCATCTTGAAGTTGCTTCTTAATACCCTCAATATAATTATTCATATCCTTGGAAAGCTTCTTAGCTTGGTCTGCTTTGGCGCTCCAAATGACCGCTTTGTCGTGGGTTTTAGCATCATTAACCTTATCATTTAGAGAAGAGTATAATGTTGAATTTGCATTACTTAGGTTTGAATTTGAATTTTCAAGACTCTTATCAACCACCTTAAATGCATTTAAAATTTCTGATGACACATTCAATGCAAGTAGTGCTGTAAGCACTAAATACATAATGTTGATCATCTTCTGCCTGGGCTCTTTCGGTAAAGCCATAACTTATAGTATTAATATTTTATTAAATGTTGTTTGGGTAAAATTGTAATTATTGTTTTGCAACATAATTATCTGCCTTGCATAGCACCTAGCATATTGCCATAAACAGCGTTCAACTTACCTAAGTTATTTGCCAAAGCACTAATTTGTTCTTTTGCTCTGTTTGCATCTTCAACACTACCCATCATTGCACTGCTAGCTTCTGCCATTTTACCGTAGAAACCATTTAATGCTTTCAAGTGATTATTACTTTCTTTTAACTCAAGCTCATAAATTGTATTTAATGAACCAAGGTTTTTTGTAAGAACCTGTATTTGGTCGTGAAAACCACGTGCACTGTCAGATGCATTGCTAAAGGAAGACATTGTAGCAGCACTAGTTGTAAAAGCTGCACTCATAGATCCTATTGCAGTTGTAGCTTCCTGAG
>JBJXGJ010000036.1:0-11838 GCA_046153805.1 Ferruginibacter sp.
ATTGATAGCTTTTTTAGTGAAACAGAAAAAGATTTTACTGCTTACCAAAGTGATGTAAGCCAGAAGATCAGTTGAAAGAAATACTGAAATTATTGGGGAAGCAATGAATAGAATTGTACTGAGAGACAAAGAAATAATCATCTCCCACTCACGTAAAATTGTTGACGTTCGAAAAAGAATAATTCATGGTTACGACACCGTTTCTGATGATATTATTTGGGGAATAGTCATTAAATATTTACCAATATTAAAGAAAGAGATTGAACTAGTTTTAAATGAAAAATAAAGTATTTTTTCTTTAGAATCCTATCTACATTTGTTGGCTAATGAATTACCAGCAAACCCTTGATTATCTCTACAGCCAGCTACCCATGTTTAGTAGAATTGGGAGCGCTGCTTACAAAAAGGACTTGCATAATACGATAACACTTTGTAGCAGTGTTGGCAACCCACAAAACAGCTATAAAACAATTCATATCGCCGGTACCAATGGAAAGGGTAGTACATCGCATATACTTGCGGCTATATTGCAAAAAGCAGGATATAAAACAGGGTTATATACATCTCCACACATAAAAAATTTTAGAGAAAGAATAAGGGTAAATGGTAAGATGATAACGGAACAGTTTATTATTGATTTTACCGAAAAAACAAAAGTAATAACCGAAGAAATAAAACCTTCCTTTTTTGAACTGACGGTTGCTATGGCCTTCAAGTATTTTGAAGAAGAAAAAATAGATATTGCCGTTATTGAAACCGGACTTGGCGGCTTATTGGACAGCACAAACATTATCACTCCTATTTTATCTGTCATTACAAATATTGGTTACGACCATCAAAATATTTTAGGAAATACGCTACCCGAAATTGCTACGCAAAAAGCGGGTATAATTAAACAGAATATTCCGGTAGTAATTGGTGAGACTTTACCAGAAACAAAAAATATATTTATAGAAACTGCCAACAAAAAAAATGCGCCAATACAATTTGCAGAAAAAAATTTCATTGCTGTTTATTTAGCTGTTGAAGGAGATTTATTGCTTTGCAATGTTCAGAATATACAAACAGGCACGACCGAAAAATTACGTTGCGGATTAACAGGATTGTATCAGGCAAAAAATTTATGTACCCTATTGGCTACGGTAGCCGAATTAAATAAATTGCAAATTATTATCCCTGAAATGGCACTCCACAAAGGAATTGAAGATGTAAAAAAAATTACCGGCTTGCGTGGAAGGTGGGAAATTTTACAACAGCATCCAACCATTATTGCAGATGTAGCGCACAATAAAGATGGAATTGCGCAAGTAATAAACCAGCTAAACATCAATTACCCAAAAGGCAATATTCATTTTATACTTGGTTTCGTAAAAGATAAAGATGTTGAAAGTGTATTAAAATTATTTCCACCAAATGCATCCTTTTATTTTACCAATGCCCACATCCCCAGAGCTATGCCATGTATAGAACTGCAGCAAAAGGCAAAACAAGTTGGCTTAAAAGGTGAATGCTATACACATGTAGATGATGCGGTAGATGTGGCAAAAAAGAATGCCGATGAAAATGCAGTCATTATGATTTGCGGCAGCTTTTTTATACTCGCAGAAAGTAACCTTTTATAATTTGCTTAAATATTCTGAAGCCCTGTACAGACAAAGCTCATGCATGCTTTGTTTAAATTCATACTCGTGCATCATTTCCATCACTTCGTTTAAGGGTTTTAACATAATGGCTATTTCTTCGTTGGCATCAAGTGATTGTTCAGCCGTTTTAACCCCTCCAGTTGCTACAAATAAATGAGTGGCATTTGATAATACACCGGGGTTAGAATATGTTTTTCCCAAATAATGAAAATGGGTAAAACTATAACCCGTCTCTTCTAAAAGTTCACGGGCAATCGCCGTTTGAGGTGTTTCATTTTTGTCAATAAAACCTCCGGGAAATTCGATGGACTGTAGGCCAATTGGATGTCGGTATTGCTCAATGACCAACACTTTATATTCTTTGGTAATGGCTACTGCCAAAACACAATCGGCCAACTCCACTAAAAAGTAAGGATCCACAATTTTACCTGTAGGCGTTTCGTAGCTGTCTCTTCTGGCTGTAAAATATTGGTGGTTACAGATGTATGTTGATGAGATTATTTTAAATGGCATCGTTAAATTTACTCTGAAATATTTAAGAATGTAAGATTCGGCAGCAATTTAATGCACGTTTTTGTACAAAAAATAATATTATAAAACCCCCTAACATATTTTATGCTGTGCAACTCCCAAAAAACACTAATGCTAAAATTTCTTATTGCCGGTTGTAACTCCGGAAACGTAAACCATCACTTTATTTGAAATATATTTCTGTTGCACCGTAGCCATATAGTGGATGAAACTGGTTCACAAAAGATTTTACTTCTTTCTTAAGTTTTAAAATATCATGAATTTCGTTCCGCAAAATACCCTCACCAACACCGTGAATGACGATGAGTGTAGCCTGCTTGTGGGCAACTGCGAGTTCATAATATTTTTCAAAATCAATTAGTTGGGTGGTTAGTATTTCAAAGTTGGTAAGCTGCTGCCAATGGTCAGTCAATTTTTCAATATGTAAATCAATAACAGAGCGGGCAGGCGATAAATTTTCTCTTATCTTATCGGCATTGTAAACCCTAAAACCGGCATTACCGAGTCTAGTCATATCAACTTTCTCCTCATCAACTCTTTCCGGGTAATGGGTAAATAATTCATACTTAAAAGAAGCGTCGTTGTTGGCCTGCGTTTCTTCTATTTTCTTAAAAAGTTTTTTACCGCTGATTTTTAAAAAAACTTCGTGACCGGGCGCTTTCTTTTTATCAGGATGAATGAGTGAAAAATCAAATTCAAATTTTGGCGATTCGCCCATATCTTCAAAACTTACATCGTGTAAATAAAACTCAGAGAGGCCGCCGATACTCGCTTTTAAATTAAACGAACTTTCCCCATTGAAAAGCAGATTATAAATAAAATCGTATCCCTCTTCATTTTGATTTATTAAATAAATTTTTAGCTTTTCAACCACATCGTCATCAAAAATATCTTTATCGTAAACAGGCAGAAAATTGAGAAAAACCCCGTCCCCAATTTTCTTTTTAACGGCTGCTTTTTCTCTTTTAATATTGTCTACATAAATATTCTTTTTTTCTACAGTCTTTTTTTTTGAGAACATTTTAAAATAGGGAAAATCAATCTGGTCCATATAGGCAGGAAACTTTACGCCCCGCACTTCTATCATCACCATTTTTTCATTCATTAATTCTACCACTTTCCCTTCTTCATCTGTGGCAAGCACCAAAATTTTATCGCCTACTTCGTATTTCATTTATAGCTGTTTCATTAAAATATAACAGCGCAAAGTTAAATTACTTTGCGCCGTTTCGCTGTAAATGAATGATAAAATTATGTGGGTTATTGTGCCAGTTTACTTTTTTTATAACCATATAAAAAATATACCACAAGCCCTATTGCAAGCCAGCCGCCAAACCAAAGCCAGTTGGAGAGCGTCATTCCCGTGAGTAAATAGAGGCAGGATGATACCCCGAACAATGGAATAAGCGAGTAATTTTTAATAAAGGTAAAGATGGCTAGGAATATCATCAGCAACCAGAAAACAATCACCGATACCTTCATGGTTCTACTTTGCCGCGTATTTTCGTTTGCAATAAAATTTTGTGCGTAAGAAACTTTGTCTGCAGCCACATTTCTCACAGCTAGTGAATCCTGCAATACTTTAAAGGAAACATCATTACCGCTTTCATCGGCTATGTTCGTTACTAAAGCAGTGGCAACAGCACTAGTATCAAAAGCATCGGCCGGTATTATTGTTGCCAATGCTTCTGTTCTTTTTTCATTGCTAAAATCAAATTTGTTGGAGAAATAGGTGGATGCGAAAACAGCTATGATGGCAATAGATCCCAAAACTATTACGGGGAAAATGATTTTACCATTTATGTAAGGCAAATTGAATTTGCCTGGCTGCTTTTCTTTACGTGGAATAAGCAACACACCACCGCACACCAGCACAAATGCAAACAAGGTCGCAATGCTTGTAAAGTCCAGCACAAAAGTTTTATCTGTAAATAAAATTGGTACACCTACAACCAACCCGGTTATAATAGTAGCAAACGAAGGCGTTTGAAACTTCTTATGAATTCTTTGGAAGGCAGGCGGCAACAAACCATCACGGCTCATGCTCATCCATATACGAGGCTGCCCCATTTGAAAAACAAGCAGTACACTCGTCATGGCTACAACAGCTACGATAGCTACCAAAAACTGCATCCAGCCCACGTTTAGGTTTTGAGATTCAAATATAAATGCTAGTGGATCACCTACGCCATCAAAATTTTTGTAGTTTACCGCTCCGGACAAAACGAGCGTTAATAAAATATAAATAATGGTACAAATAACGAGCGAATAAATCATGCTTCTTGGAAGATCCCGCTGTGGGTTTTTACTTTCTTCGGCCATTACGCTAACGGCATCAAAACCAATGTATGCAAAAAACACACTAGCCACTGCAGCCATTACACCGCTGAAACCATTTGGCATAAAAGATTTTACATCGTCTGCATTTGCGGGCAGCCAGTTGCTTGTGAGCCCGTTTGATAAAACCAGGTAACCACCAACACCAATGATTAAAAGCACAACCGCCAGTTTTAAAATCACCATTACATTGCTAAAGTTTCTGCTTTCTTTTACCCCACGATACACGAGGTAAGTAATAAGCAGATTAATAACCAGCGCAGGTAAATCAAATATGATTCTTAAGGAGCCAATGGTGGGAGAATTGTTCCATGCCGCCACCATATCTTCTTTTACAGAACCTCCTCCAATAGCATGTTTGGCTTCCATATAACTAGTGCTTAAATAAGAAGGGAAATGAACACCACATTTATCTAAAAACGAAGTAAAGTAATCGCTCCAGCTATAAGCTACGTAAATGTTACCGATGGAATATTCCATAATCAGCGCCCAGCCAATAATCCAGGCGAATAGTTCTCCGAAACTTGCGTAGGCGTATGTATAGGCGCTGCCTGCAACAGGTATGCGACTGGCGAACTCTGAGTAACAAAATGCTGTAAATGCACAGGCAATTGCTGTAATAATAAACAAGATTATAACGCCCGGGCCACCACTAAAAACGGCAAAGCCCAAACTACTAAAACTGCCTGCACCAAGTATGGCTGCAATGCCAAAAAAAGTAAGGTCTTTTAAACTGAGTACCCGTTTTAATCCGCCACCTCCATGGCTGTCATCTGCGCCCTCAGCTAAAATGCTGGAAATATTTTTTCTTCTGAATAAAGAATTACTCATGCAATGTTTTGTTTAGAAAGGTAAAATAAGAAAAAATAAATAAATGCCGTGAAAAGATGATGGTGAGTATTGAAGTAATGATGTTAATGCTGAGCCGCATGGTGATTTACATACATCGTATATTGAATGCAATATTCAGCACTCCAAAAAGTCAGCTTAATGGTTGTGGCGATTTTAGGACTGTTTGTGTTACATAATTCCGAGGTATGCCGAACAATTCCGATTTGTTCCAAATTTCTATGGATTTTGTAAATTTCTCAACCACGGATGAAGTACGGCGGATGTGCCGCTGAGGGCGGGTGAAGGACCCTTGTCTGGTACCGAAAAACTTTACAATGTTTAGGCAAAACCCCTTCCCAAAATTCTAAGGAAAAATCGGCAGCAATATTATATGTCGTTTTATTCTATTCGATAAACATTTCCACTTATTAAAATGTTCAACAAAAATGAGTATCCTTCTTTGCTCGGTTCATCCTCAGTCAAGAACAAAGATTCTATTGGCTTAATTTTATTAAAACATAGATACAATTATTATGTTCCACATAGGCTGAGTACTCATCCCAACCGTATTCATAATAAACATCATTCGCAATGATTTTAACTTTTACTTCGTCGAGCTCTACTTGGTAATTAAGTTGTTCGCCTGCAATGGAACTTAAATAAATCTTACTAAAGATTCTGTATTTAATTTTAACAAGCATTATTAAAATGTAGTAAATTATTAGTGAGAGCCATTTTTTAGGATAGTGTCTTCACAACTTACATTTTAACATTCACATTTTAACCATTCACAATTCACCATTGACATTACGCTATTTCTTACCATTTATTACTTCATTCATCCCCTTTATTACATCATCGGTAATATTAAAAGTAGAATCCTTGTATAGCATATAATCTAAACCGGTACCCGTTGTTAAAATATATTGGTAGTGCTTACTTTTATTATAATCGTTTAGAAAATCCTTTAACTTTTTCTGAATATCATCCATAAACTTGTAACTCTTTTCGCTCAATTTTTGCGTGAGCCCCTGTTTCCTTATATCTACCTGTTGTTGCTCCTGCATCAGTTCGCCCTGAAATTTTTCGGCCTCTTGCTGTGTAATGGCATTACCTCTTTTTAAAAATTCATTTTTTTTATTTTCCAAGCCCCTGTAGTTACTTTGCCATTCTATCTCAATAGCTTTCTGTTCCGTTTCCAACTCTTTCCTTCTCTCCTTTATAAATTCAATTTTTTCATTTAATGAATCAAGTTCTACAAACGCAATAGTAAAGGACCGTAAGTGTTCTTTATTGGTATTTGATACCGCTTTATTTGCAATTGGTTTTTCATTTTTAGATGCCCCACCAAATACCCTTACATATAAAAGAACAACTGCGGCAATAAGTATTACATTTAAGATGAAAGAAACATTTTTCATTATCGGTTTAATTTTTTTAGATGGCGCAAGTTAGTATAATGAAGTTGTATACGGCAAATGAAACAATAAATTAGGAAGTAATTGATGAGAGAAATAAAAAGAAAATAAAAGGAAGGTAAGGTATAAAACTTTCGAAAAAATATAAAAGCTTACAAGGGCACAAAATAAAAATTAAGTCCCGTTTTTATCTAATATCCCATGAAAAACAAACATCTTCTGATCAGATATCATGCCTTAAAAAATTTTGTTTGAATGTAGTTTATAAACAAAAAAAGCAACAACCACCTATTTGTAAACGGTTCTATTTGTTTACAATATGAGGAAAAATAGCCCCAAATTTCTAACTATATAAGCGTAAAAAAGATTTGATGATGATCAGTTAAAATTATCCGTACCTGATATTTTTTTAAAAGATAAGATGCCGTACCTATACAGTTTTAAATATAACAAAGAATTAAATCGCAAATTCTAAACTAAAAAAATCTAAAAATCCTCCCCTTTGAAAACTATTTTTCTTTACCCCATCCCCACTCCAAAAAACTAGGAAAAGCTTTGGCCCAAGTAGGAACATCGTGCCTGCCGTCATTTATTTCGTAGTATTCTATATCATTTTCTTTGTAGCCTTTTGTTTTTAATTCTGCAATTAGGCTAAGTACATCATCAATAGAATCTATTACGCCATTGTTGTTTCTGTCGGCAGTTTCATCCTGTGTTCCTACTTCAAAAAAGAATTTCAGCCATGGGTAATAATTACCTTCCCGTATTTGGCGCTGCATTATTCTATCTTTTTCTTCATCAAAATCAGCATCATCCTGGTCTTTATCTCTCCACCAAAGGGAACCACTAAAAACGCCCACTTTAAAAAAATCATCTGGATGGTTCCAAACAATATCAATTGCGCATAAGCCGCCAAGTGAAAAACCGGCAAACGATTTTTCTTTAAAAGATATGATGTTGTATGTATTTCTTATAAACGGTATAAGTTCCTCCATCACAAACCTTGTATAGAGCGCAGCCTTTGCGCCTCGGCCTTTATAGTCTAAAATATTAGCAGTGCCGTATTCGTTTTTTCTATCGTCAGAGCAATGCAAGCCTACACAAAAAACAGGTTCAATTTTGCCTGAAGAAAATACTTTATCTAAAATTCTGTCGAATTCCATCGTTCTAAGATCCTGCCCATCATTTACAAGTAAAAGGCTTATTAGTGAATGGGTGAAGTATTCTTCAGCGTAATAGCAATCAACTAACACTACTCTATTAAGGTGTAAGGACGCAACTGTATGGGTATTGGTGATGATATGCGTAATATTTTTAGTAGACAATGAAACCAAAAATAAGGAAAGTATACAACTAGCTCCTACTGAAAACATAATTTGTTTTTTTGCTGCTTAAAAAATACATTTGAAAAACAATCATCAATCAAAAAGCTTTTTAAATATAAACAACTGTTATGAAGAAAATCGGGATTTTGCATGGTAAGGAAAGAAGCTTTCCTGATGCGTTTATAGAAAGGGTAAACAGAAAAAACATTGATGGTATTATTGCAGAACCAGTAAGAATTGACAAAGTTGTACAGGGCGAAAGCAGTGGCTATGCTGTTATCATTGACAGAATTTCGCAAGACGTGCCATTTTACCGTGCATACCTAAAAAATGCAGCATTGTGTGGTACTGCAGTTATAAACAATCCATTTTGGTGGAGTGCAGATGAAAAGTTTTTTAACAATTGTTTGTCTACAAAAATGGATGTGCCTGTTCCTAAAACTGTCATTGTTCCATCGCGCTATTTACCTGCAGATACAACAGGCGAATCCTTCTCTAACCTCGTCTTTCCAATGGACTGGGACAGTATTTTTAAATACATAGGTTTCCCTGCATACATGAAACCACATGCCGGCGGCGGATGGAAGAGCGTATATAAAGTAACAGACAAAGACGATTTTTTTGAGAAACATGCTGAAACAGACGAGTTGGTAATGATGCTACAGGAAGAAATTATTTTTGACGAATATTACCGCTGTTATTGCATTGGTGGCAAGTACGTAAAAATAATGCCCTACGAACCTCGCAATCCTCATCACCTTAGGTACGTTGCAGATTTTAAACCAGACGCTGCCCGTTATAAATTAATGGAAGATATTGTACTGCGTATTTGCAAGTATTTAGGATACGATTTTAATACCGTTGAGCTTGCATTAAGACACGGTGTACCTTACGCCATTGATTTTTGTAACCCTGCGCCCGATGCAGAACTTACAAGCGTAGGCCAGGAAAACTTTGATTGGGTAGTAGAAGCGGCTGCAACTTTTGCCATTGAAAAAGCACAGGCGCAGGTTGAAGGAGAAGATAACCTTACATGGGGGGAGTATGTAAAACGCAGTGCCAACAAACAGCCTTTGTATAAATAATTTAGATGAAAGAATTTCTTACTTTAATAGATGAAAATGATATGAGTGAAACGCTTGTGGAAGAACTGCAAAGCTTGCTTGGCTTTCCTTATGCAGATTATCTCACCTGGCATCTTAAAGCAAGAATAGAATTAATTAAAGGAAAGATTTTTAAGATGATTCCCGCGCCGTTGGTTACTCATCAGGCAATTTCAATGAATTTAATTTCTTTTTTTAATATAAGAATGGATTATGCTTCATGCAAATTATTTTGTCCACCAATAGACGTAAATCTAATTGGTACATCTTTTAAAAAAAGAAAGATCGCAGATAATGAAATTTTACTGTTGTGCAACCAGATATTATTGTTGTTTGCGATGCTGAAAAATTAGGAGATTCAAGGATCATACATGGTGCGCCAGAAATGGTCGTAGAAATCCTTGGCCCCATCAGCAATACAAAAACAGAAACAAAGCATAAGCTAAATCTGTATGAAGAAAATGGCGTATTAGTATATTGGGTTGTGCATCCACCCCATAACCATTTGGAAGTGTACGAATTAAAAAATAATAGCTATAGCAGACCGTCAATTTATGAATTGGGTGAAGATATTCCTTGTAAAGTTCAAAAAGGCATGAAGGTGCTTGTTGATGAAATTTTTAGATAACCAAACTAATTAAACCTTATGGCTAGTTTATCGTACAAACAATTTACCCTTGGTGTAGAGGAAGAATATATGGTGCTTGATCCGCTTACTCATGAGCTGAAAAGCCACGAACAAAAAATTGTGCACGAAGGGCAGAAAATTATAATGGACAAAGTTAAGGCCGAGATGCATCAGGCTGTGGTGGAAGTTGGCACAGATATATGTGCAGATGTAGATGAGGCTTTTATGGATGTTTCTACTTTGCGTAAAACCATCAGCGGCATAGCCGAAGGACTCGGTTTTTGGGTTGGTGCCAGCGGCACGCACCCTTTTAGCCACTGGGAAAGCCAATTAATTACTGAGCACGCACGCTACAGCGAAATTGTAAATGAACTACAGGAAGCTGCGAGGAGTAACTTAGTTTTTGGCTTACATGTGCATATAGGAATGGAAACCAGAGAAATGGCTATACATATTGCTAACAGCGCACGTTATTTTTTACCACACGTTTTTGCATTAAGCACCAATTCTCCGTTTTGGGAAGGCAGGCAAACGGGGTATAAAAGTTTTCGAACAAAAGTGTTTGAGAAGTTTCCACGAACAGGCATTCCCGATCATTTTGAAAGCATAGAAGAATACGACAACTACATTAAGCTTTTAGTAAAAACAAATTGTATTGACAATGCTAAAAAAATATGGTGGGATTTAAGGGTTCACCCTTTTTTTAACACAGTTGAGTTTCGCATTTGCGACATCCCACTTACTGCACAGGAAACGATTGCTATTGCAGCATTGTTCCAAGCAATATGCGCAAAGTTGTATAAATTAAGGAGCCAGAACCTTAATTTTATGATGTACAACCGTCGCCTAATTACTGAAAACAAATGGCGTGCAAGCCGCTATGGCATTGATGGCAGCATGATTGACTTTGGTAAAGAATCCGAAGTAAATACCCGTGCGCTTATTTATGAGTTGTTAGATTTTGTTGATGATGTTGTACCTCATCTTGGTAGTGCAAATGCTATAAGCCATGTACACAAAATGCTGGAAATGGGTACCGGTGCAGATAGACAAATAAAAGTATTTGAAGAAACAAAAAGCCTTGTAAATGTGGTTGACTATATTCATTCAAGTTTTTTAACGGGATTATAATTTTAGAAACAAACAATGAAGGAGATCTTCATTTAAAATAAAGTTTTACAAATGAGAATTTTAATTGTATTTTTTTTATGTCTGCCTTTTTGTTTACATGCACAATCTGTAATAACAGGCACAGTAACACATTCCTTTAACGCCAATGCAGATGGAAAACCTGATGCGGGCTCAAAAGTATTTGTTGTAAAATATGAAGGCGATGCAATTGCCATATATGAAACCATAGATAATTTTCTTGCTGCAAAAAAGTACAGAAGTTTAAATGGCGATGTAGGGCGACTTACAACCATCTACAAAGATTCTGCCGCCGTTGTAAAAGGAAAGCGGCAATATGAAGAGAAATACACAAGGTTGCAAAATATAATTGCACAGATAAAAGCGGATGCTGATGCTAGAAATGCGAAACTGCAACAGTTGGGCGCTGAAACAAATGCAAAATTTGACTTGATGGACCAACGCACTGCTAAAGCATTATCGCAGGCAAAATTAAAAGCGGCCGATATGCGAACAATTGCAGATGCAGCAGGTAGTTTTTCTATAAAAATAGAAGCTGGAAAGTATATGCTCTTTGTTGTATCTGGCAATCGTACAGGGTTGAGTTCTACAGAAATATCAGGTAAAATATTTGTACAGTTGGTCGATGTAAAAGATGGTGAACCATTAAAGGTTACAACGAAATTTATACCTGATTAAAATGGACAAGTTGTTCATTTACCATCCCCAATTTGAACGTATTCCTAAATTTTAGGACTCTTAAAGACCAGGGCAAACGCATTAAAAACTTAGTAGTTATTCACATTGCTGTATTATTAGGAGTTTGTCAATTGAATTGTAAGTTAGTTTTTGCATAAAAAAAATTATGTCAAGTATTATCGAACACTTTAGCAA
>JBJXGJ010000045.1:0-39397 GCA_046153805.1 Ferruginibacter sp.
CAGATTTCTCAAAATATTATCTCGAATTATACTGGCAATTTTATTGTTGCTGGTATTCTTGTACGGATTACTGCATTTATCATCAGTTCAAACTTGGCTGGTAAAAAAAATAGCTGCTAACTTATCAGAAAAATTACACACGAAGGTTACGGTAAAAAGCGTAGATCTGCGCTTTTTCAATAAGGTGCTGCTACAGGGTGTAATGGTGGAAGACTTAAAAAAAGATACCCTTTTATATGCTGGTGCTCTAAAAGCAAATGTAAACGACTGGTTCTTTTTTAAAGACAAAATCTCGCTGCAAAATGTGGGTCTTGACGACGCCATAATAAACATGGAACGTACAGATTCTGTATGGAACTATCAGTTTTTAATTGATTTTTTTGCAAAGCCAAAAATCAGAAAAAGTGCAGGTGACGATGTAAATATTGATTTAGGAGAACTTCATTTTACCAACATTAAATTTAACAAAATTGATGGGTGGATTGGGCAGGATATGATAGCCAACCTAGGCAAACTTGATGTAACGATGCAGATGGTTGATATTAAAAACAAAAGAATTCACATTAAAGAAATCTATCTTGAAAAGCCACTGTTTTCCCAGAGAGATTATACAGGCACCAGACCTGAGCAACCAAATCTTAAACAAATAATAGAAAAAATACCCGTGCTAGGTGCTTTAAAATGGAACAACGGTGGCTGGGAAATAAAACTTGATAAGCTTGACATGAAGGACGGTGCTTTTATAAACGATAAGTTTACAGAGGAACCGCCATTTGCTGACAGATTTGATGGTAAACATCTATCATTTTCATCGCTAACCGGCAGCATGAAAAATCTTTTGTTTGTAAAAGATACACTCACGCTTTACATAAATTTAAACGCAAAAGAACGTAGTGGGTTGCAAATAAAAAAACTGGAAAGCAACCTTAAACTTACGCCTGAAGTGATGGAGTTTAATAACCTTGATCTTGTTACAAACAAAAGCAAGCTGAGGGATTATTACTCCATGACTTATAAAAGTTTTCAGGAAGATTTTAGTAGTTTCCTACACAACGTTTCGCTGGAAGCTCATTTTAAAGAAAGTACCCTTAACAGCGATGATCTCGCTTTTTTTTCGCCCAATTTAAAAAGCTGGAAAAGAATAATTCTCCTGGAAGGAAATGTAAAAGGGCCACTTGATAATTTTTCTGCAAAAGAGATGAAAATTAAAACCGGCAATACGGTTTTGGAAGGAAGCCTAGCCATGAGGGGATTGCCTGATATTAACAGCACATTTATAGACTTTCAATCAAACAAACTACAAACCAACTATGCCGATATAGTTGGCATAGTACCGCAATTAAAAACGGTACAAAAGCCTGCCATATCAAAGCTTGGCAATGTATCTTTCACCGGCAATTTTGTTGGGTTTATAAGAGATTTTGTTGCTTATGGCACTTTTAATACAGGTTTGGGCAACCTTACCGCCGATGTGAATATGAAGACGCCGTTGAATGGATCACCTGCCTATTCCGGCAGTATTGCCTCTACGGGCTTTAACATTGGTACTTTTATACAGAGCCCCTCACTTGGTAGCGTTGCTTTAAATGCAAAATTATCGGGCAAAGGGTTTAATTTAAATGATTTAAAAGCCAAGGTAGATGGCACCGTAAATTCTATTGGCTTTAATGGCTACAATTACAAAAACCTTGTTGTAAATGGCGATTTTGAAAAGAAGCTATTTATTGGTCATTTTTCAATTGACGATCCAAATTTAAAAATTTCCAGCCTTGATGGTGCACTTAATTTGCTCGAACTTAACCCTGGTTTTCAATTACAAGCTAATGTAGAAAAAGCAGATTTAAAAAACCTGGGCTTAACAAAAGAAGCCTTTTCTTTTGCAGGTAATTTAGACCTTAATTTTACTGGCAATAATATTGATAATTTTTTAGGCACTGCACGAATTTCTAACGCATCGCTTCTACAAAAGGACAACAGGCTTTCTTTTGATTCGCTTACCATTAACTCCCAAATAATTGACGGCAAAAAATCCCTGTCCCTAAGTTCTAACGAAGTGGAAGCAAATATTACCGGTTATTTTAAAATTATGGAACTGCCTGACGCTGTAAAAGTTTTACTGGCACGCTACTACCCAACTTATATAAAGCCACCTTCTTACTTTGTAAACAGCATACAGGACCTTGCGTTTACTATTAAAACAAACAATGTAGACCAATACATAAAGCTGATAGATCCCAAACTAGGTGGTTTTAATAACTCAAACATTAGTGGCGATTTTAACCTGCGCAATTACAACTTGCACCTAAATGCGACAGTACCGCAATTTTTTTACGACAAAAAAGAATTTACAAATACCGTATTGGTAGGCAGGGGAACAAAAGATACACTCGTAAATGATATTTCAATAGAGGATATTGTTATAAATGACAGTCTTCATCTGCCTAATTCAAAATTAACTGTAGCAACAAGCAACGATCTTTCGTTTATAAAATTAAACACGAGTGCAAGTAAAATTTTTGGAGATGCTGAGCTAAATGCAAGTGTACAGACCATGACTGATGGCGTAAAGATCCATTTTTATCCCTCTTCGTTTATTATAAACAGTAAAAAATGGCAGCTTGAAAAAGATGGTGAACTTACACTAAGAAAAAAGTTTTTAGATGCAAGTGAAGTAAAGTTTTTTCAAAACGACCAGCAGATTGTGTTGAGAACAGAGCTTTCTGAAGAGAACGAAGACACGCACCTTGTAGCTGAACTAAAAAATATTTCTCTCGAAGATTTTGCTTTTATTCTTCCGCCAAACCCTTCCTTTAAAGGAAAAGTAACGGGCATAGTTAATGCCACAGATATTTTTGGAAAAACTGAAATAGATTTTAAAGGAAGGGCAGATAGTTTTGAGCTTGATGGGAGGTATATGGGACGGGTAAACTTGCAGGCAGATGCAAATATTGCTTCTGGTTTAATAAAATATAAGGCGGATGCCGCAGAAAAAGATTTTGATTTTGCAGTAAATGGATCGTACAATTTTAAAGACAGTACAGGAAAATCTTTACAAGTAAATGGAAAGGTAAAGGCAATAAAATTAGATTTTTTACAGCCTTATTTAAATACTGTTTTTAGCGATATGCAAGGTGTTGCAAGTGGCGATATTGAAATTAAAAATGATGGCGAAAACCTAACGATAATAGGAAATACAATAATTAAAAAAGGAAGTTTTGAAGTTGCTTACACACAGGTACGTTATAATTTTGATAACCAGCCTATTCGTTTTGGCAAAAACTTAATAGACATTGGTACAATGCAGATAACGGATACGCTGGGCAATAAAGGCGAGGTGAGCGGTAAAATGTATCATAAATTTTTTAAGGAATTTTCCTTTGATGCAATGCGTTTTACCTCACCCAAAATCTTACTATTAAATACAACAAGAAAAGACAATGCACAGTTTTATGGAAAAGTAATTGGCCGAGGAGCAATGACGTTGAATGGTGATATTGCCAACATGAAGATGAACATTGATGGTGAGCCGAGCCCAACAGACAGCAGCCATATTTATTTACCAACTGGCAACAGCAAGGAAAGCAATGTGGTAGATTATATTGATTTTATTCAGTTTGGTTCTTTAATGGACAATGGTTCTTCGTCAAAAGAAACAACAAACCTGCTGGTAAATATGAACTTAACAGCCAACCCAGCTTGCAAAATAGATGTGATACTTGACGAAGCAACCGGCGACGTAATTAAGGGAGAAGGCAACGGCGAACTTAATATTACAGTTGGTACAAAAGAACCACTTTCTATGCGTGGCAGGTACGACCTTACAAAGGGTGAGTACACGTTTAACTTTCAAACGTTTTTTAAAAAACCGTTTGCCCTTAGCCACGGCAGCATTACCTGGAACGGAGATCCTTTTCTTGCCAACATAGATATGGAGGCAGAATATCTTGCAAAAAATGTAGACATCAGCAGCATTACTTCACTAACCAATGTAAGACAGCAGGAAGATATTACCATTCTTTCTAAAATTACAGGTACGCTTAAAAAGCCAGATATTTCATTTGACTTTCAATTACCGGAACGTAGTGAATTTAACCGAGATTTTTATGTTGTAAAACGCCTGGCCGATTTTAAAAATGATGCAAATGAAATGAACAAACAGGTTGCAAGTCTGCTGTTGTTTAATCAATTTATAAGTAACAGCCAGGCGTTTATAACCGGCAACAGTACGCTTTCTATTGCTACAAGCACAATTGGTGGGGCCGTAAGTTCTTGGCTTACGAGCATACTAAGCAAAGCGTTGGAAAAGGCAACCAACGGCATTGTATCTGTGCTGGTAGATGTGAACCCTTCTCTTAATTTTCAACAGGCAAACCAATTGCAGGCAAACATAAGATCGAGCATTAAATTTAGAATAAGTAAAAATTTACAATTACTCGTTGGTGGTAACTTAGATTATAATAACCCAATAACCCAGCTTTACAGCAAAGGTGTAATCACACCGGATATTTCGTTAGAATGGCTCATAAATAAAGATGGGTCTTTGCGGGTTGTTGCATTTAACCGAACCAGCATAGATTTTACCACCGGCCAAAGAAACCGCTCCGGTGTGCAGTTAAGTTATAGAAAGGAAGTAGATAGATTGGGCGATATTTTTAGAAGTAAAAAAAGAATACAGAAACTGGATTCTTTAAAATTTGCACCAAAGAAAAAGACATAGCAGAATTGTGCTCTGCAAATACTGAACAAAAAATGTTTTCATTCACCACATTTTATAATATTTCCCTAAATGCCATTCTTGCAAAAACAAAAAATCATTAGCAGCATTAATTTTTATATTTAATGTGGCGCCAAAAAGCCCGCCCCTAAAAAACCAATATTTCTAGCTGCCCAGTAAAATACAAATACTATTGCAATGCTATAAATAAACCATGTTTTATGTACAATACCAATATTTATATTTTGCTGAGGTCTATAATAGTTAAAGGTTTGTACAATATAATAGCCCATTAAAAACGGCAGAAAGATAACCAGCAAAATATTTGAACGCATAGCCGCTGCAATATTTCCTGTAAGCAAATAGTGTATGCTTCGCTGTGCGCCGCAGCCAGGGCAAAACAACCCGGTAAGTTTATAAAAGGGGCAATCGGGAAAATAACCGCTGGTTGTAGGATCGTACATGTAATAAACAAATACTGCTCCTATAAAAAGAAGCAGTATTATAATTCTGTTTAAATGCCTGTTTATCATTAGTAATTTCTGCCGGAACTAGCGGCCATAAAACCACCTACTCCAAGTACTACAAAAAACAAAACGTAAAGTGCAATAACCCCTATACCGACCCAAAAACCTATTTTAGTCCATTTACCAGCTTCTTGAGAAGCTAGCAAAGCACCATCGTAATCTCCTGCAGCAAACTTAGAGGAAACCTGTGCTGCATTTACAATACCTGCAATACCAAAAGGCAGACAACAGAAAAGTGTTACTAAAATTGATTCAGCCAACCAGTTTTTTGGAGGTTGGGTAGGAGTGATCATATCCATTTTTGTTAGTTTTAAATTTATGACAATATAGATATTTGTTCAATTTTAAAAAATAATAATTTATTGCCCGTTCAAAATTTCGTGCCCAAGCTTATCTCTTTTGGTAAAAAGGTATTTTTCGTTGTGAGAATTTGGCTTCATTTCTATGGCAACTGTATCAACTACTTCTAACCCATAACCGGAAAGCCCGGCACGTTTGCGTGGGTTGTTGCTCATCAGTTTCATTTTAGACACATTTAACTCACGTAATATTTGTGCACCCACACCATAATCTCGCTGGTCGCCTGCAAAACCAAGTTCAATATTTGCCTCTACTGTATCTCGGCCATGCTCTTGCAATTTGTATGCTTTCAATTTATTAAGCAACCCAATGCCTCTACCCTCTTGGTTCATGTACAATACAACACCTTTGCCTTCTGCTTCAATAATCTGTAAAGCATGGTGCAGTTGCTCTCCACAATCGCAACGCAACGAACCTAGTATATCTCCTGTCATACAACTGCTGTGTACCCTTACAAGAACCGGTTCATCTTTTTCCCAGTTACCTTTTTTCATAGCTAGGTGCACATCGCCAGTATTTACCTGTGTAAAAGCTATCAATTCAAAATCGCCGTATTTGGTGGGCATATTTACACGCACTTCTTCTCGTATAAGGGTTTCGTGCTTTAGCCTAAAAGCAATCAGGTCTTTTATTGATATAATTTTAAGATTAAATTTTTGGGCAAGTACCATCAATTCTGGCAGACGAGCCATGCTGCCGTCTTCATTCATTATTTCTACAAGTGCGCCTGCTGGTTCAAAGCCTGCGAGCATGGCAATATCTATCGTTGCCTCTGTGTGACCAGCCCTGCGCAACACGCCACTGTTCTTAGCTTTTAACGGGAAAATATGTCCCGGCCTGCCAAGATCTTCGGGCTTTGTATGTGGATTGATTAACGCTAAAACTGTTTTAGATCTGTCATGTGCAGAAATCCCTGTCGTACAACCATCACCAATCAAATCTATGCTTACCGTAAAAGCAGTTTCATGCAGTGATGTATTATCTGTCACCATAGGGTGAAGTTGTAATTCTTGGCAACGTTTTTCTGTAATGGCGGCGCAAATGAGCCCCCGACCGTGGGTGCTCATAAAATTGATAACTTCTGGTGTTACATTGCGGGCAGCTGTAACAAAATCACCTTCATTTTCACGTTCTTCATCATCTACTATTATTATTACTTTGCCCGCATGTATATCTTCAAGAGCTTCTTTTATCGTATTCAACATTGTTTTAAGCATTTAGTGCAAAGTTAGCTTCTAAAAATACCCAAGCATAAAAAGATTTCTATTTTCGCAATTATTTGAGTAGCTGAAGAATATGCTCGGCGTTTTGGATGCTAAAGGAACGAATAAGATGTCAATAAAAGTTAACTCAAATAAACAAAATGAGTCAGTTTTTTTTTTGATTTAAATCAAAAACTATTTCTACTGGTCTGTTAAACAATTTTTTTCGGCAATAGGTGTGCTATTTTTTTAAAAATCGTAACGTTTTCTTAAAGTTAGAATATAGCAAATCCGCCCACCTTTGCGCCAAAATAAAAATAAAAATTATGAGAACAAAATTACTCTTCACCCTGGTACTTTCGTGGTGTATATCCTTAGCATTCGCACAGGAAACTACTTCGGAAATACAGGGGATCGTAAAAAATGGGAACACGGCCGTAGCAGGAGCCACCATACAAGCAACACACATACCTACGGGAACGGTTTACATAGTTACAACCCGTAAAGATGGTCGATACAATTTATCGAATGTAAGAATTGGCGGACCCTACCTTATTAAAATTACCAACGTAGGCATTAAAGATCAAACAAAAGAAAATGTTTTTCTTAATCTCGGGCAGGCTTATAATGCTGACTTTAATGTAACTGTGGATACCAAAGACTTGGAAACAGTAGTCGTTGCAGGAACAAGACAGGATAAAGTAATTAACAACAACCGCACAGGAAGCCAAGAGATCGTAACTCGTTCTCAAATAGAAAGGTTGCCAACGATTAGTCGTTCTCTAACCGATTTCACAAAACTTACTCCATCATCCAACGGATTAAACTTTGGTGGCGTGAGTGGCTCTTACAATAACCTAACAGTGGACGGTGCAAACTTTAATAACGCATTTGGGTTAAGTGGTACACTTGGTGGCCAAACAAACTCTCAGCCTATTAGTATTGATGCTATTGAGCAAATACAGGTAAACATTTCTCCCTACGATGTGCGCCAAGGTAGTTTTAGCGGTGCCGGTATTAACAGTGTAACAAGAAGCGGAACAAACAAATTTAAAGGGTCTGTTTACAATTTCTTTAGATCGGAAAACTCACAGGGTTATAGAGTAAACGCTGTAGAAGCAGTAAAATCAAACATTGACTACAACCAATTTGGCGCATCTGTAGGTGGTCGAATTATTAAAAACAAAGTCTTCTTTTTTGGAAGCTATGAGCAGGAAAAGATTGCATTACCTGGGTCTCCAACATGGAGAGCAGCAAAAACAGGAGAATCATCCGATGGTGTAAGTATTTCTCAGGCAAGAGCCGACACACTGAATGCGCTAAAAACCTTTTTAATATCAAAGTTCGGCTACGATCCTGGGTCCTATGATAATTATAACTACCGTACAGAAAGTAAAAAAGCTACTATTAGATTGGATTGGAACATTAATAAAAACAACACATTTACCTTAAAGTACAACTACCTACAATCGCTTAGAGACGTAGCCGCAAGCAACAGTGGTGCACAAGGTAGTCGTCAACCGAGCGTAACAGGTTTACCCTTTAGCGGAAATGGATACGTTATAAACAACAACTTTAATATTTTTATTGGCGAATTAAATACACGTTTTGGCAATAAAGCGATTAATAAGTTACAAATTGGTTACACTGAGCTAAGAGACTTTAGAGAACCAATAGCTTCAGGCAAGGCTTTTCCTTTGGTAGATATTTTAAATGGAAATAACCAAACATATACATCTTTTGGCTATGAACCTTTTACCTACAATAATAAATTAAGCTCTGATATATTTCAGATTTCTGATATTTTCACTGAATACAGAGGATCGCACGAAATTACACTTGGTACTCAAATTTATATTAAGCAATTCCAAAATGGTTTTGCTCCAAATTACCAGGGCTATTTTAGGTTTAATACGCTTTCAGATTTTTATGCTTCTGCTAACAATCCTTATGTTTCACCAACCCAACCAGGTACTCAACTTGCCACTATCAGAAGATTAGGTTTTGCCTCTACAAAAGATGGTTCTTTCCCTTTTGCTGAAATTGGTGCAGCTGAAATTGGTGTTTTTGCACAGGATAAATGGAGAGTAAAGCCAAATTTTACAGTTACTTATGGTGCCCGTATAGACATAGCGACTTTTGAAAACAGTTTTAGTACAAATGATAGTTTAAAGGCACTTACTTTTAGAGATGGTCAAAAAATTGATGTAGGCCAAGCACCACCAACAAAAGCATTGTTCAGCCCGAGATTAGGTTTTAACTGGGATGTAAAGAATGATAAGAAAACACAAATACGTGGCGGAGCAGGTTTATTTGCTGGTCCTCCTCCGTTTGTATGGATAAGCAACCAAGCAGGTAACAATGGTGTTCAGTTAGGCTCAGTATCGCTTGGTAATGGTACAGCTGCAAATCTTCCGTTTTCTCCAAATGTAGATGCTTTTAGACCTGCGGGTGGAAACCTGAGTACTGCTTATAATATTGCAGTTACAGACAAAAACTTTAAATACCCTCAAAACTTTAAAGCGAGCTTGGGTATAGATCAAAAATTACCTGGCAATTATACCTTAACCGTAGAGGGTAATTATACAAAAGATGTAAATGCCGTTTATTTTCAAAATATAAACCTGCCTTACACAGGCACTGTCTTAGCGGGGCCAGATAACAGGGTAAGATATAGTACGCCACAAATCTATAACGGAACTACATTAAGCAACCCAAATATTAGTGATGCTATTTTGCTGAAAAATTCAAACAAGGGTTATGGATATTTCTTAACTGCACAACTACAAAAAACGAGCAAATATTTTAATGGAAGTGTTGCTTATACCTACAGCAAAGCAAGAACAATAAATGATGGTGGTTCTATCGCACAAAGTAACTGGAGAGATCGTTCCGTAAAGGGGGATCCTAATACCGACGAGTTAGGATTTGCAAACTTTTACCAGCCTCATAGAGTTATTGCTTATGGTACTTACAGAAGAGAATATGCAAAATATTTTGCCTCATCTATTGGTTTAACTTTTGAAGCTGCTACAAACGGAACGGGTACTTATACCTATAACGGAGATTTAAATGGCGATAATCAAACCGGTAATGATTTGCTGTATGTGCCACGCAACCAATCAGAAATCACATTGGCAAGGGTAAATGCTGCTGACCCAAGAACCGTTGATCAAATTTGGGCACAGTTAAACAATTACATTAATCAAGATAAATACTTAAGTAAAAACAGAGGTAAAGTTGTAGATAGAAACGCAGCGGTAGCTCCTTATTTTAAACAGCTAAATTTCAACTTTACACAAGATTTTTTCTACGATACAAAAGATAAAACAAGAAACACTTTACGTGTAACTGTTGACATATTTAACGTAGGTAATTTAATCAACAGAGAATGGGGTGTAACAAGGTCGTTTAACCGTACCAACCCATTAAATTTTGCAGGTGTTGGAGTAGATGGCAAACCTGTATTTACTTTCCCTTATTTGGATGCAGCTACCCAAACGCCGCTTACACAAACCTTTAGAGACAACACTGGTATTGGATCTCGTTGGCAGATGCAAATTGGCGTACGCTATTTATTTAATTAAAAACAATAAAAAAAATTATGAAAAAAATAATAAAATTTTCCTACATAACGCTTAGTATATCTTTACTGGTCGTAGGTTGTACAAAAAATGACGTGGCAATAAATGGTGCTGCAAACACCACGACTGCGGGCTCATCGGTTTTAAGTTTAAACAACAGGGTTTTGGCAGCATTCATCATAGATGAATCTACACTTCCACAATTACCTGCGGGTACACTTCCGGCAACAGGTGCCTTCAACAAGTTTAGAAGGCTATTTACGTACGATACTGTTGCAACAGCAAACAAGCCTGTAGCCTATAATGTTGGAGAAACGGTTAATATTATTGGTTATATGAAAACTGATGACACCGCAGCGATAAAAAGGAGAATAATAGTTCGCTTATTTAGAGCACCAGCTTCTTTTGTTACCGTTGCTAATCCTCCAAGCGTAGTTAATGTAATGCAAAGAGCCGAAGACTCTTACAGAACTTATGCCCCAGGTGCAGGAACGAACCCAGTGGCAGACACTACATTTACTTTACCTACGATTGCGCCGAGCACTACAGCTCCATTTAATGTTACCATAGCAGGTAGTGAAAGTATTGGAGGCATAAAATATAATATTTATTTGGTTAAAGTTGCCTTTACCATACCTGCAAGTTATAGCGGCAGGTTAATGTCAGTTAATTTAAATGCCAATGTTACACCGGGCAGTACTGAACAAAACGGAAATGTTAACTGGATTTACGCATTTAGAGTTAGATAGATCTTAAGAGTTGTAAACTGAATATAAAAAATCTCAATAAGAATAAAAAAACCGCTTTCATTTGGAAGTGGTTTTTTTGTACAGTCTATTTTCAGACTAAGACTTATTCTTTAAAAAAATTCCCTTAGTATAAATGAAATGGCATTAGCTTTTGAATGGGCATCTATAAAAATGGGAGAAAATAATTTTACAGCCGCCTACATCGCCTTTTTCCTGAATTTTGGTCATAGATATGCGGCTTTGCTTATTATTTACCTGCGTTAAGTTTAAAACAGTTGCATGGAGAAAATTTAGCATTTAGAAAATCATTGGGCAATGCCCGCAAACAAAAACTTTCCCTATTTTTTTATGGTATAGGGATTGCTCTCTCCTTTTTACATCAAACAATTGGCTTTTTAACGAAAAGGCTTTGTGCAGGTTGGGAAATAGAATGCCGTCTGCCCGCAACCGATGCCGATGCTTTGCTGATGAACAAGATAAGATAAAACGCTAGGTGATGTTTGTCAAGTCCGAACAAAAACTGCCATATTGTTGCTGATGAGGATAACAACTTCCGGCCCCAATATTGGCAAACCCAATGTAAGCCGTTCGCCCTTCTTTCAACCGAAGTGTTTCTTAATTTGTGTGTCGGGGTTCTAAGAAGCGTTAGGGAAGCAGCACTCTTTTATAAAGGTTTGCTTCTGTGTCAAGCCTTTGTGCGCCTGTTTAAATGTGTGATGCTTTAGCCGAGAAAAAGTTCTTTGAAATAAGGGGGAAATATACTAAGGTTCTACGTAACCACCTTCTTTCGACTTTGTATTAGTTTCAAACCATGCTAACAACTCACTCATAAATCTAAATCTAGCCGCAAGACCCGTAGCTTGTTCATAGCATACTTTACCAGGAGATAACTCTCTAATTCGTATAGTTCTTTTGTGAATTGCTTGATTGCCCTTTAAAACGAACGTTTTAGTTTGTCCAACAGAAAAGTAGCCTTCAAATTTTTCGGTATCTTTCAAATGTCGTTCAATAAAAGAAAAGTCAACAGATGGATAAAATATGTCAGGCATATACTGATTCTTCTGCAATTTCTAATTTAGGGTTAACGTAGTTGTCGCCTGTTTGTAAAAGTCTATCCAAAAGTTCGTCAGTTTCTGATACACAGAAACCTAGAACATGATTACCATTTTGGTCAACTCGTTTCCAACCAAGTGCCTGTAATTCTTTTTCAATACCCTCGCCAAATTTTTCGGAAGCAATACAAAAAGATTGGATTGCTTCTTTTATTGCAAATTCTGTGTCCTTTTCATCACTTGCTATAGTGTCTATATCAAGCAATGGTAACTGAACATGAATATTCCCGTCAAATTCAGATTCTTTGCTCCAAACCGGCATTGAAACTGAAATTGAAACAAGTTTATCACCCGTTCTCGTAATTTCAATATTTGCTTCTATAGTGTTCATAATGTTATTTTCTTTCAATTTGCAAGCTAGGTATCAAATATGATACTTAGCAAATTATAATTTATCTTTTTGGCAAAACTTTAATTACTAAAATCTTTAGAATATTATATAAAACGTTAGAAATCAATTATGTTGTGTAAAAAATTTACTTCCCCTTATTTTTTTCGTCCAGCAAAAATTTTAGCTCATTGTGTCAAGCTGTCGTGTTAAGCGAAAGTGCTACAATGTGTGTTGGCAAAGAAGGCAAGCAGAATTAAAAAAGTTGAAAAACAAATGTCTAAATTTTCCTACGTCAGCCCGACTTTGCACACTGCCTATAGGGTGATGGCTTACATATGTATTGGTAACATTGGTATGATTTGTACCAGATAAGCGATTTTGGTAATGAACTTTTGTAAAATTGGTTTAAAAAAAGAGACAGTCTCAAAACTAATTTCAGGGCTAATAGAATTACTCAAACGAAATTTCTCTTCACCACATAACGAATAGAAAGAGGTTGTCTCGTAGCTTTGGGACAACCTCTTCACTAATCTTACAAGTTTAAATCTTTTATAATAGCTTCTATTTTATCATCGAGCACTTTTTCTGTATCATGAAATTTTGCTGCACTCATTAGTGGTTCGTTCACACTAAAATAAAATTTTATTTTTGGTTCTGTGCCACTTGGTCTAGCAGATATTTTTGTGCCATCTGCCAGTTTAAATTGCAATACATTGCTCTTTGGCAAATCAATTTTCCATTCTTCGCCGCTTTGCAAATTTTTACCTATTTGCAATTCATAATCAAGCAAGGTCTGTACTGCGGTACCACAAATTTTTGCAGGTGGGTTTTTCCTGTATCCTTCCATCATTGCTGCAATTTCCGCCGCACCATTCATGCCTTTTTTTGTGATGCTGATAAGATTTTCTTTGTAAAAACCATATTCAACATAGAGGTCAATTAATTTATCAAATAAACTTCTACCCTTGTCTTTTTCATACGCTGCCATTTCGCACAAAAGTGCTACAGCACTTACCGCATCTTTATCCCTTATTTTATCTCCTATCATTAACCCAAAACTTTCTTCTCCACCAATTATATAATTTTCTTTACCTTCTTTTGCTGCAATAAGCGATGCTATCCATTTAAACCCAGTAAGTACATTGTAACAGGCAACACTGTTTCTGTCTGCAATTTTATCAATCATATCTGTGGTAACAATGGTTTTTATTACCATATCATTTGGCTCAGCTATTCCTTTTGCATTACGGGCTTCTATCATGTAATTAAAAGCCAGTAACGCAGTTTGGTTTCCGTTCATCAATATCCATTCGCCTTTGTCATTTTTAACGCCAATACCTACCCTGTCAGCATCAGGATCAGTTCCCAGCAAGATATCTGCATCTAGTTTTTGCGCCTGCGCCAGCCCCATACTCATGGTTTCTTTTTCTTCAGGGTTTGGATAAGCAACTGTAGGAAAATTCCCGTCGGGCGTTGCCTGTTCCTGCACAATATGCACGTTATCGAACCCATATAACTTTAGTGCATCGGGCACCAGCATAATACCCGTGCCATGTATAGGTGTGTAAACAATTTTAAGATCATGCTGTTTTGCGCACACAGCAGGGTTCACGCTTAAACCCTTTACCATATCCAAATACAAAGTATCTGTTTCTTTCCCTATACTTGTAATATGTTCTTCCCCACCCGTCCACTTTACATCATCTACCCCTTCAATTTTTTCTACCTCTGTTATCACATTTTTATCGTGCGGTGCTACCATTTGCGCACCATCGTCCCAATACGCTTTGTAACCATTATACTCTTTTGGATTATGGCTTGCAGTGCAAACCACGCCACCCTGGCATTTGTAATTGCGAATGGCAAAACTTAATTCCGGCGTTGGTCGCAGGCTTTCAAACAAATAAACCTTTATGCCGTTTGCTGCAAAAACACCAGCTGTTATTTCTGCAAAAATTCTGCTGTTGTTTCTACAATCATGGGCCACTGCCACACTTACAGCATCTCCAAAGCATTGCTTTAAATAATTTGCATAACCCTGCGTTGCCATACCAATGGTGTATTTATTTATTCGGTTGGTACCAATGCCCATTATTCCTCTAAGCCCACCAGTACCAAATTCCAAATTTTGGTAAAAGGCATCTGCCAGCCCATCTGGATCTTCTTTTTTAAGTTTTGCAATTCCTTCTTTTGTGGCTTCATCATAATTTCCATTGAGCCATTTATTTACATTCTGATCTATTGTTTTTTGCATATCGTTTGTTTTAACATCTGTACAAATATAATATTCGTATTTGATAATATTATAACTGCTAATTTTGCCTCATTCTATATAATCTAAACGGATTCCTATTCTTTGTGAAACACATCGTCTATTTAAAATATACTTTTTTATTTTTAATAAGTGCCACCTACGCAATTGATTCTTATTGTCAAGATACAAGTAGATTTTCATCTTCAAATACTTTAGACACGACTAAGAGTGTTGTGCAAAATACTCCAATATTTAATGCAAAAACGGAACAATATATTTACCCTTTCAATAAAAAAAGAGTGCGGAGTGTAGCCATTGCAAACGCATCGCTTTACAGCATAGGAATGGTTGGTCTTTATGCTGCTTGGTACAAAGATTATCCCCAAAGCAACTTTCATTTTTTTAATGACAATGGCGAGTGGTTACAAATAGATAAGATAGGTCATGCTTACAGTGCCTATGCCGAAAGTAAGGCCAGTATGGAACTGTGGCGGTGGACAGGAATAAGCCGTAAAAAAAGAATTTTGTTAGGCGGTTTTAGCGGTGCCGCTTACCAGACGGTTATTGAGACTTTAGATGGGTTTAGCGCAGAATGGGGTTGGAGTTGGGGAGATTTTGCAGCAAATGTGGCAGGGAGCGGTTTATTAGTGGCACAGGAATTTGCCTGGGATGAACAGCGTGTACAATTTAAGTTCTCTTTTCACAGACGATCTTACAGCGACAAAAACCTAAACGCAAGAAGCACCGAATTATTTGGAAGAAGTGAGCCTGAGCGGTTTTTGAAAGATTATAATGGACAAACATATTGGCTTAGCACTACCTTAAAGCCGTTTTTCCCAAAAAGTAAAATACCTGAGTGGTTTCAAATTTCTATTGGCACAGGGGCTGAAGGACTTTTTGGTGCAAACAGCAATTATGATACTGATAAATTGGGGAACGTTACGTTTTCAGTACCAAATGTGCAGCGGTTTAGACAATGGTACCTAGCACCAGATATTGACTTATCTAAAATTAAAACAAAAAAGAAGGGAATTAAAATGGCTTTAAATATTTTGAATATATTCAAGTTCCCAATGCCTTCGCTAGAGTATTCTAAAAACGGCTTAAAATTTAATTTCTTGCATTTCTAATTGCCTCAATTTCGTTGTCCGAAAAGCCTTCTTTGTGTGCTACTTTTTTAAATTCGTCTTCAGTAGCCGGCGACATTTCTGTTACCATTCTTGAAATATCTTCTTCTGTAATTACATCCTCAATATCTGATAGATGCTTTCTCACCTTGGCATAAGTTGTATCATCTTTAAAAATCTGGTGTGTAAATGTAGACGCTTCAGTGAGAATGTTTTGAGCCGAATGTTGCATAAAAAGTATTTCTTAAAATTAATCAAATCTTTTACCAAACAAATAATTTGTCCATAGTTTAGGCAGTAATAATGAAATTTTCCCTCGCGGGTCTGTTGTTTAAACTTGCTGCATTTAATGAAAAAACTTTTTCGAGTAATTTCTTTAATTTTTGAAAATTATCTGGCTTGCACATGTAATAATTTGCACCTTTTGTATAAACCTGGTCCATCGTTTCTTTTTGACACGATGTGGAGAATATAACCACTGGCACATTTTGAAAAGAGCTACTCGCCTTTATTTCCTCAAGGCATTCCATCCCATTTTTTAAAGGCATATTAAGATCCAGAAATATTATGTATGGATTAGGCGGTGTTTTTGTATCTAAATTACTCATTAGCTGCTCTCCGTTTACTGCCGTAGTAATCCTCACATTTCCTCTTAGTTCCATCAATGCTTCTTCAAAAAGAAATCTGTCATCGGCATCATCATCCGCTAAAAAAATATCAATATGACTGTTAAAAGACGCTCCCATAGGGTGAAAGTAGACTAAATAATCTAAAAAAATTAACCAAAAACTCGCAACAAACTAAACTACAAATAGCAGACAAATTCGGTCTAATAAAAATAAGCATTAAAATTATCTATCCTTTTTTTCCGTTACTTTTTGGATGAACAAGTTTCATTTCTTTAATAAGCCTTTCTGCTCCAGCAAATTTATCAATGATAAATAGGACATAACGAATATCTACCATAATATTCCTGCAAATGGAAGCATCATAATTTATATCGCTCATGGTACCTTCCCATGCTCGGTCAAAGTTTAAACCTATCAAATTTCCGTAAGCATCTAAAGCAGGGCTGCCACTGTTACCACCTGTCGTGTGATTTGTGGCTATAAAACAAACAGGCATTTTCCCTTTGCTGCCGTATTGACCATAATCTTTTGCTTTATAAAGGGTTTGTAGTTTTTCTGGCACATCAAATTCATAGTCGCCGGGCTTGTACTTTTCCATCAGTCCATCAAGATCTGTGGCATAACTGTATTTTACCGCATCTCTTGCAGTATAACCCTGTACTTTACCATAAGTGAGCCTTAGTGTACTGTTGGCATCGGGGTAAAAAGTCTTTTCTTTAAAAACGTCCATCTGTGCCTGCATATAAGTACGTTGAGCAATATTAACATTGCTTTGCAAGCCGTTTAAATCTTTTTGCACATTGGTTTGATAAGTATTTAACAAATCCCTGTACAGTTTTACAACGGCAGCCTCTTTTACAAAGTTTAAAACCCCGTCTCTATCTCCATTTAAAAGCGTAAAAATCTTTGCAGAATCATATAACCGTTCATCACTGTAAAGCATATCGGTCGCTTTTATTATATCAACACTGTATTGCTTTACAAGCGGCGCAACCATATTTTGCGCTTGGTCTTTTACATACATTTCCAACAGCACCTCCATTAATTTTTTATCTACTTCTTTACTAAATTCAGGTAAAAAATCTGCAAGCATTCCTTTTACCTGCAGTAGTCTCTCATCAAAGCCTTTTTCACCATTTTTTTCAAATGCCGTAACAAGTGTATTTAGCTGTGCAGCAATTGTAAGCAGCTCTATTTTAGATGTTATTTCAGTGTAGTAATCTCTTGCAAGGCCTAAAGAACTTATTTTACTGTACCCAACCTTCAAATCATTTAACAGCGAACCATATGTTGACTTCAACGAAGGGTCTGCATCTACCCTTTTTTGAAACTCCGCTTCCTGTAGTTTCTTTTTGCCAACGCCATCTGTTCTTGTTAAACCGAGTACTTCACCCTGCCATTTTTTGTAGGCATTTTGTATGCTAGCATACTTGGCTGCATATTTTATTTTTATACTTTCATCTTTGCGCATAAAGCCATCTATAATGCTCAGAGCTTTATCTCTAATGGCAATTTTTGCAGGATCGTTTATTGTTCTTATTTGCTCTACTGCACCGCTATATAAATACTCTGTCGTTCTACCCGGGAAACCAAAGACCATGGTAAAATCATTTTCGGCAATGCCGTCCAAAGAAATATTAAAAGACTTTTTTGGGGTGTATGGAATATTATCAATTGAGTAAGGTGCAGGTTTATTATCCTTGCCTGCATATATTCTAAACATTGAGAAATCACCCGTATGCCTTGGCCACACCCAGTTATCTGTGTCTTTGCCAAAATTTCCGATGGCAGATGGTGGCGCACCTACAAGCCGTACATCATTGTATGTTTCTGTTACAAAAAGGTAGTATTGGTTGTTTTCAAAAAAACCTCTAGTAAAACTTTGCTGGGTATTTTCCTTTTTTACGTTTTTGTTTAACGATGATAAATTTCTATCAATAATTGATTGCCTTTCAATTTCGGCCATTCCCTTTGTAACGCCTTCCAATGCGGCCTTGCTCACATCATCTATTCTAACAATAAAAGTTACAAACAAGCCTTTATTAGGAATTTCCTCAGCATTATTCCTAGACCAAAACCCGTCTCGTATATAATTATTTTGCAGTGTTGAATGATTTTGTATGGCATCAAACCCGCAATGGTGATTGGTAAGCACAAGTCCTTTGGAAGAAATAACATCGCCTGTGCAAAAACCGCCAAAACTTACCACAGCATCTTTAAGGCTGCCATGGTTTATGCTATAAATGTCATCTGCACTTATTTTCATTCCCAAACTTTTCATACGGCTTTCGCTGAGCTTACCCAACAACTGCGGCAACCACATGCCCTCATCTGCCTTAGCTACAAAACCACAAAAAATAAATAAGGCCAACAATTTTAAACTGCGCATATTATCGTTTTAAAAAATATAGAAATAGAATATTGTATTTACCCATTTACCATCGTTGCTCCTGTAACCTCCCCACCCGTTACCGTTACAACGATATTCTCTTCTTCGGTTGTAGAAACTGAAAGTCCCACATAATTTAACGCTATAGGAAAAAGTTTATGGGTACGCTCAACAAGAGCAAGTGTTTGTATTTGTGAAGGGTGCTGTTGTAGCAGCGGCCTTAGTGCGTATAACATTGTTCTACCACTGTTTGCCACATCATCTACCAACAAAAGAAGCTTGTTATTTAAATCTACCTCTTCGCTTAATATTACTTCGTCAGGATTTTTTTTGTTGATAGATAAAGCAATCGTTTTTATAGTACCTGAATAAACTGGCTGTAAATATTCTTCAATTTTATTTGCAATAAAAATTCCATTTTCTTTTATGCCAATAATAGTTATTTCGCTGCTGCCTTCATTGCGCTCTGCAATTTCGAGCGCCATGCGTTTTAGTTTTTTATTAGCTGATGTTGCACTTAAAATCATAATGAAATTTTGAAAAAAGTTACACTTTCCAAACCATTCGCAAAATACCACAATCTGCTGTTAGTTGCGGCTATAGGTTTATTTAATTTTTAACCGCCTCCTAATCTCACTTTTTTACGTAATTCCTTTTTTAGTAAGCGACACCGGTTAGTTATTTTTGCTACTAAAACAATGATGCCTTAATTGCTTTAACTTTACGCAAATTAATTATTTTTATGCATTTTATCCCACAGATTGTATTCGTATTGCTATTGGCCTTTTCAGTTTGGCTTTTTACAAAAAATATAATAAGAATAAGAAAAAATATTTTTTTGGGTAAAGCAGATGATGTGAGCGATAATAAACCACAACGCTGGCGCAACCTGTTCTTACTGGCATTGGGACAAAAAAAGATGTTTAAAAACAAGCCTGTTGCCATCATGCATTTTATTATTTATGCAGGTTTTATCATTATAAACATTGAAGTACTTGAAATTTTATTGGATGGTATTTTTGGTACGCACCGTTTATTTTTAGGATCATTAGGTGCGCTGTACACTTTTGCTATAAACTTTTTTGAAATACTTGCCTTTGGGGTATTGGCAGTGTGCGTTATTTTTTTGGCAAGAAGAAATATCATAAAATTAAAACGCTTTGTTAATAAGGACCTAAAGGGCTGGCCGCGAACGGATGCCAATATCATTTTAGTTGTGGAAATTATATTGATGTCGTTATTTTTATTAATGAATGCAACTGACAAGGCACTACAACTTCAAGGCAGTGAACACTATAGAGAAACCGGCAGTTTTATTATTTCGGGTTTCATTGCTCCACTTTTTAATAATGTTTCTACCAGTTCATTAATAATTATTGAAAGAGCAAGCTGGTGGATACATATCATCGGCATTTTAGCCTTTTTAAATTACCTGCCCTACAGCAAGCATCTACACATTGGTATTGCTTTTCCCAATTCTTATTACGGTCGTCTACAGCCACAGGGCGAAATGGATAATATGGTAAGTGTACAAAACGAAGTAAAATACATGATGCAACCCGAGCTTGCACCGGTAGATGCTGACGCCCCGATGAAATTTGGTGCTAAAGACATTTTCGATTTAAAATGGACAAATTTGATGGGTGCTTATTCATGTACAGAATGTGGCAGATGCACATCTGCCTGTCCGGCCAATATTACCGGTAAGTTATTGAGCCCGCGAAAAATAATGATGAACACAAGAGACCGCTTGCAGGAAGTGGGAAAGAATATTGACAAAAACGGCTCGTTTGTAGATGATGGAAAAATGTTGTTGAACGATTACATATCAGTAGAAGAATTACGTGCATGCACTACCTGCAATGCCTGTGTAGAAGCCTGCCCTGTGAGTATTAACCCATTGGAAATAATTATAGAATTGCGCCGTAGTCTTATTATGGAAGACAGCAATGCGCCGCAGGAGTGGAATGGAATGTTTACCAATATTGAAACCAATTTTGCACCTTGGAAGTTAAGCCCGGACGAGAGAGATAAGTGGGCGGTGGAGATGGAGTAGCCCCCTCGGTCCCCGGAAGGGGGAAAATGGCTTTCTGCTAATCTAAACTATGTTTAAAATAGCAGAGAATGGCTCCCCTCCCTTGGATGACTTGTCCAGTTTTCGGGATGCGGGTGTGAGGTTTTAGCCAGCAAAATTTTAACAGCGATTCCAAAATTACCTACACCTTCGATTCTAAAACATCATCATCTACAGAAACTGATTTAAGCTCATTCATTTTTGAAGCAGCGCCTTTGTTTCCCAAAATTTTTATTAGTTGTATTAGCGCAGTTAAGGCAAAAATCCCTCCGATAAACCAGTTCATATAATCCTGCGCATTTGCTATTTTTTTGTACAGAAAATGGCCTCCAAAAATAAAAACACAGTTGCCTATTAAAGCACCTAGCCCAATGCCCACAATGTAACTGTTGTAATGAGCATTGACAGGTTGTAATATTTTTTTTGTAAATAATACAGTGCTCCACCCAAACCAAAACAATACAACAATGGGATTAATGGCGCAACCAATTGCACCCAATAAAAACCTGTTCATTCCATTATCGAGTATCGGATTTTTTGCATTACCATCGCCCTTCAATGCCGCACTAAAACTACCTATTGCCAAAGCAAGCACGATAGCAAAAGTTACCCATTCCATTATTTTCATGAGCTTTTCCTGCTTGCGTATCCAGTCTATTCCAATTAACGAAATACGTACGTAAATCATTTCTACGAACATAGAACCAAGAGAAAATAATAATGCACTTTTTATACTTTCCTGTATGCCAATCTGCATGGCTGCCACATTTAACGACCCCAAAGGCAACGATCCAAGGAAACTTATCATTAAGCCCCAAAAAAAAATCTTTACAATATTACCCATCAACATCCTTTTATTTAAAAGCAATATACCATCATAAAATAAATTTGCCGCAGACATACACAAAAAAGGGGATTTGGTGGTTGCAATAGTAATACATTCAAAATTAGTTTGCCTTTGCAAATGCACTCAGTTTTATAATTACCTTGTTGGCCAATGCTACACTTTCTTTACCCACACCAAAGTCTATTCTGCTTATTTGAAATTGACCCGCAAACAATGCACCTCCGTTCTTACCTTCGGCCGTAAACGGAAATTCAACCGGCCTCGTAACATTCTTGATGGTAAGATTTCCCTTAAAAATAAAATGTTTAAGATCTATTCCTGGCTTTAATTCGGTACTCACCAAATGTATGCTTGGGTATTTTTGAACATCAAAATAATCATTGCTTTTTAAGTGGCCATCTCGTTTGCCGTTATCAGTATCCAACGTACTTACAGCAACGGTTACATCAAACGATGAAGAGGATGGTTTCTTTGCATCAAACGTTATTTTTCCTTTCATACCTGCTATATCCCCGCCTGTATTTATACCGATGTTCTTTATTACAAAGTGGAGTTTGCTCCCAGCATCCGTTGGCGTAAAATTTTGAGCTTGTGGGCAATACGATGTAAAAAGTAAAGTAATGAACAGTAGTTTTCTCATAGGTATCTTTTAAATTTGAAAAGTACATCCAAAATCTCTAATCATTCTTTTTCTGTAACTATATTAACATATTTCATAAATTACAGTAAATCATTGCGATGATACAGGCTTCCACAATCCAATTACTTAGAATAAAATTTTCTTTTTTTTTAATGCCTGTTTATTTCTTTGCCCTTAGCCAAATTAACGAAATTAATATTTTACATGCACTCTTAATTTTTGTTATTCTTCACCTGTTTCTTTACCCAGCAAGTAATGCTTATAATTCTTATATGGATAAAGATAAGGGCAGCATTGGCAGTGTAGAAAAACCAATGACGCCCACGAAGCAACTTTTTTATACAAGCATATTTTTAGATGTCATTGCTGTCATCAGCGGATTATTTGTCAGTTATTATTTCACATTGGCGTTGCTCCTTTATATTTCCGCATCTCGTGCCTACAGCTACAGAGGTATTCGTTTAAAAAAATATCCTTTCATAGGTTTCATACTTGCAATTGTTTTTCAGGGGGGTGTCGTATATTTTATGGTGTCTCATGGCAGTAATGTTTTAAAACCTCTAAACATTTCGTTTCTCGCAATGCTGTCAAGTACTTTAATGGTGGGGAGTTTTTATCCACTAACACAAATTTACCAGCACCGGCAAGATAAAGAAGACGGTGTAAAAACAATTAGTATGCTGCTCGGCTACAGAGGAACATTTGTTTTTTCAGCAATCTTTTATTTTTCGTCTATGCTTTTTATGGGCTATTACTTTGCGGCAAATTTAGAATTGGAGCGGTTTTTGGCATTAATAATTTGTATGTTACCTTCACTTTTATTTTTTTTGTGGTGGCTTTTTGCAGTGCGGAAAAACAAGGCGGCAGCAAATTTTAAAAATGCTATGAAGATGAATTGGATTGCTGCTTTTTGTAGTAATGCTGGGTTTTTAGTTTTATTAATAATGAAAGAAAAATTTTGAGCAAGATAATTTCAATAGCTACAGGTGTACCCGGCTATAAACATTTACAGACAGACTTGTTTTCTTATGCAGACGAAGTGTATAATAAAACACCCGATGACTCTCGCAAACTTGGTTTTTTATACCGACAAAGCGGAATAGAATATCGCCATTCTGTAATGGCAGATTTTAGTATGCCCGAAGACGAACGTACCTTTTTTGCAACAGCAGAAAATAAAAATACGATCCCTGATATTGGGGAAAGGATGAAAATTTATAATGAGTTTGCTCCCACGCTTTCTGTAAACACCATTGAAAAATGCATTGAAGGAAAAATAAATAAAGATAAAATAACTCACCTTATAACGGTAAGCTGCACTGGAATGAGCGCCCCTGGGCTTGATTTGCAGGTGATGGAGCTGATGGGTTTGCCCAATACACTTGTTCGAACTTCCGTAAATTTTATGGGTTGTTATGCTGCCATCCATGCCATGAAAATTGCTGATGCATTTTGCAACAGTACGCCTAATGCAAATGTGATAGTGGTATGCACAGAATTTTGCACTCTTCATTTTCAAAAAGAATTTTCAGTAGATAACCTCACATCTTCTTTGCTGTTTGCAGACGGCTGCGCAGCAATATTAATGCAGGGAAATGAAGCTGGTGAGGGACTGAGCATTGAAAATTTTTATTCAGATGTAATTTTTAAAGGAAAGAAAGATATGTCGTGGTCGCTTTCGTCCAGCGGTTTTTTAATGACTTTAAGCGGCTATATACCCGAACTTATAAAAGCTGATTTTGAAAAACTGGTTGCAGCAGCATTGGAAAAAACAGGCCGAAAAAAAGAAGATGTAACCAATTGGTGTATTCACCCAGGCGGCAAAAAAATATTACAGTCTATTGCAGAAAGTTTAGATTTACAAAAAGAAGATTTTAGACCGTCTTACGAAGTGCTAAACAATTATGGCAACATGAGTTCCCCTACCATTCTTTTTGTTTTGCAAAAAATTATGAACGAATTAAAAGAAAGCAAAGAGAAAAATGCGGTGGTATTCGGCGCTGCATTTGGCCCGGGTTTAACAATGGAAACCTTTACTGCCATTTATGATTAATCTACAACACCGCAGCACTAAAAAAGAAATACTGGATGATGATGATCTTCCTTTTGAAGATATCAAGCGTTGCATGAAGGAACTAAATAGCATCAATACTTTGCTTGGTGGCCACGCAATTACGCTTAGTGGAATGAGTCATTTTTCCACTTCACCTAAAAACAAACTTAGAGTGTGCGAAATCGGTTGCGGTGGAGGCGACAACCTTAAAGCCATCTCAGAAAAATATAATAATACTGCTTTTGTAGGAATAGATTTAAAAGAAACCTGCATTGATTTTGCAGCAACACAATACCCTCAATTAAAAGCAGACTGGATAGCAAGCGACTACAGCAAAGTATCTTTTAAAACAGTGCCAGATGTAATATTCTCTTCCTTATTTTGCCATCATTTTACAGATGAGCAATTGGTGTTTATGCTGCAGTGGATGCATAAAAACAGTAAGAGAGGCTTTTTCATAAATGACCTGCAACGCAGTACGGTGGCTTATTATCTCATAAAATGCCTTACCGCTATTTGCTCAAAATCGTATATGGTAAAAAATGACGGACCAATATCTGTAAGCCGAAGTTTCGTAAAAAAAGACTGGCAATTGCTGTTTGCGAAAGCTGGTATTTCAACCTATACCGTAAAATGGAAATGGGCATTTCGCTACCTTGTTGTTTGTAAAAAATGATAACTGAAAAAATATATGATACGGCCATTATAGGTGGGGGACTTGCGGGCTTAAACCTTTCCATTCTGCTACAGCGCCTTGGGCATACGGTTATTTTGCTTGAAAAAGAAAGCTATCCGTTTCACAAAGTTTGTGGAGAGTATATAAGCTTGGAAAGCTGGAATTTTCTGGCAAATGAAATTGGGGTTCCATTAGAAAATATTGATGTGCCCATTATAAAAAGGCTGTGGGTTACATCTCCTGATGGGAGTTCGTTAAAAACAGATCTGGATCTCGGTGGCTTTGGTATAAGCCGGCACAAGCTTGATTTTATTTTAAAAGAAATAGCCGAAAAAGCCGGCGTAGAAATACTGGAAAACTGTAAAGCGGAAGATATTATTTTCAACCAAAATATTTTCACGGTAAAAACAACCAAGGGAGATTTTAAATCAAAAGTATGTGCAGGCTCGTGGGGCAAGCGCAGCAATTTTGATGTGAAGTGGAAACGTTCTTTCATCGGCAAATCATCGTCCCGTTTAAACAATTATGTAGGCATAAAATACCATGTAAAGATGAATTTTCCTAATGATGTTATAGCACTGCACAATTTTAAAGATGGGTACTGTGGCATGTCAAAAATTGAAGATGACAAATATTGTGTTTGTTACCTTACCAAAGCGTCTAACATAAAAAATGCGGGATCTATTGAAAAGGCAGAAAAAGAAATTCTGTCACAAAATCCACACTTGAAAACGGTTTTTGAAAATATGGTTCATTGCTATGATGCGCCCCTTTCCATTTCTCAGGTTTCGTTCAGCAAAAAAAACGCTGTAGAAAATAACATACTCATGCTAGGCGATGCGGCAGGCATGATAACACCTTTGTGCGGCAATGGCATGAGTATGGCTATGCATGGGGCAAAAACCGCATCGGTAAGCATTTCAGCGTTTTTAAACGGTACCATTATCAGAAATGAAATGGAGAAAAATTATACTACACAATGGAAACAAAATTTTGCAACCCGCTTAGCAACCGGTAAGTTAGTACAATATTTATTCGGCAGAAAAACAGCCACAAACCTTTTAGTTAAACTAATGAAGCGAAGCAATTTTTTAACAAAAAAAATTATTGGACTCACACATGGGAAGACATTTTGATTACCAATCCTCTCACCTGCTTCTTTCAGCATTCTGCACCTTTTTTTTGCATCTGTTTGAAACTTCAAACCTTTTCAAAAACCCCACGGCTTTACACCTTGCTTTGCATTGAAGGTGCTAATGGTATAAAGCAGTTTCTGGTGTTTTAAAATTTCTTTGCCTGCACCGCCAAATGTGTAACGTGTATCATAAAAATGATTGGGCTCTGCACCGCAGCCATTGTACTCTAAAATCGTAAAATTTTTGCCTTGTTGCAGTTCCTCAATACTGTCGCACAGTATATGGCACAGCTCATAAAAAAAATCATTAATTCTGATACGTAGCTTATAAAAAACAGCTACCAAATCGTCGTTCATAAACTGTTTAAAATCTATAAAAGCCGCTCACCTGTTGTGGTTGGCTGCGTAGCTTAAAATATTCTTTTCGGTTTTTAAATTATTTTGTTCCACACGTTTGTGCGCCTACTATGTAAATTGTGGTATCGCTTTTCTTACTTTGGGTTTAGAAATACCGGTTGTTCAAATGTACGTTTTCCATTGCCCAAAACCCGCAACGGAATATTGTGTAAAAAGCCTGTAACTATTCCTTTTCTTCTTTAGGATGCCTTGTATGAAACACACTCACCTTAATTGTATAGTGAACCATTTTTTGCACATTATACTCCGCTGGCATCAATTAATGATAATGTTTAAAAAATGCCTCATCATCAATTTTTCTGAACAAAATTCCTTGTCCGCCAATGTCGGGCTTTACGATAAACGGATAATTTATACTTGATGATTGTAACCTTGATGAAACAAGTACAAAATTTTCTTCGGGCAAAATATTAAAGATGGTTGGGTATAATTCTTCGGGCAATAAATCATACATTTTTCCCTTGTGGTCGCCTTCCATACCACCAAAAGTTAGCTTGGGGTTAATTGGTGTAAAAGAACAAGAGTGCCAGAGCGCAACATGTACCACCCCCAAAAAGGCACCATCGGGCGTATATTAACGCAAAGGGAGAGACTTCCCAGTTGGTATATTTATTTATAAGTCTTTTCAAACAATAAAATAATCTAAAAAAATAAATGCTTTACCGCAAACATCACTAACAATTTGTTACTTACTTTGCTGTTACAAAAAATATTAAGCTAATATGCATGTACCAATAATGGCTGAATTGATGGCTGCAGGTGAAACACCCGAAGTATTATTTTGGGTGGGGTGTGCAGGAAGTTTTGATCAGCGTGCACAAAAAATTACGAAAGCTTTTGCAACAATTTTAGAGCGTACCAATACCAAATATGCAATACTTGGCAAAGAAGAAATGTGTACCGGTGACCCTGCCCGCAGAGCCGGAAACGAGTTTATGTTTCAAATGATGGCTTACCAAAACATTCAGGTACTGGATGGGTACGGTATTAAAAAAATCGTAACTGCCTGCCCGCACTGTTTCAATATTTTTAAAAATGAATATCCGGCCCTGGGTGGCAATTATGAAGTAATACACCACGCAACTTTTTTGCAACAACTCATAGATACTGGAAAAATTACAATGAATGAAGATGGTGCATTTAAAGGCAAAAAAATTACTTATCACGATAGTTGTTATTTAGGCAGAGCCAACGGAATATACGAAGCACCAAGAAAAGTATTGGAAGCTTTAGATGTTGAACTCATAGAAATGAAACGCTGTAGGAGCAATGGTTTGTGCTGCGGTGCAGGCGGCGCCCAAATGTTTAAAGAAGAAGAAAAAGGCAATTTAAGGATAAATATTGAACGCTCCAACGAAGCGCTTGCAACAGGTGCAAATATTATAGCAGCTGCTTGTCCATTTTGTAATACTATGATGACTGACGGCGTAAAAAATAAAGAGATGGAGCATGAGGTAGCCGTGATGGATATTGCGGAGTTGGTTGTGCAAAGCTTGAGCCCAAGATCCAACCCACTCGGTCCCCCCCAAGGAGGAAGTTGAGTCTCTAATAATTTAAAGTTACTTTAAATTATTAGAGACTGGCTGCTCTCTCTTGGATAACTTGTCCCGTTCACGGGAGGCAGAGGTGGGGTTTTTGCAGGTGATCTAGTTTAGACAAAAAACACGTTTTTGTCTAAACTAAAACCGAGTTTTACTCACCGTTGTTGTATCTGGCGGCAAAGGCAGGTCACTTCCCGAAAACTTTCGGGACACGGCATATCTTTTTTTCGCCTCTAATTATGTAATAGATAAAGACATTTAAAAAGATTTTGTGGAAAAGTTAATCTCTTGCATAATCTCCTACGTTTCTCTCCCCTGCGGGAAGGAAAGGAGAGGCTACCCGAATTTGAACATTGAACATTAACCATTTTTACGTTCCAATCATGAACTTCAATATAGCCGAATACCTACCAGAAGATTTTGCAGCAGATTCCAGAGTGTGGATTTACCAAAGCGACCGCATATTTTTTATGCAAGAAGCATTGGAAATGGAAGCGTTGCTTCAACAATTTGTGCAGGAATGGAAAAGCCACGGCACGCCAGTAAAGGGCTATGCAAACTTGTTTTTCGGGAGGTTTATTATTTTAATGGCAGATGAAAATGCAACAGGTGTAAGCGGCTGCAGCACAGATAGTTCTGTAAGGCTCATAAAGGAAATAGAAAAAAAATACGGGGTATCATTATTTGACAGGCAAATGCTCACTTTCTTCATAAAAGATAAAGTGGAAATACTGCCGCTTTCCCAATTAAACTATGCGTTGGAAAATAAGTTTATAACTATGAATACCCTCTATTTTGACAACACCGTTCTCACCAAAGACGCATTAGAAAACAGGTGGATTACGGCGGCAGGCAATACCTGGCTATCGCAAAAATTTGATTCTTTAAAATAAGCTCGCAAATTATTCCCCAAAATGTAGAAGTTGCTTGTTATTTAATTTTAGGAGCCAGTAACCGCGAAATAAAAAATACGATGGCACGGTTTTGACGTACTAAAGCTAAAATCTGCATCAGTATGATGTCTAAGTTGTATGTATAGAATTAAATTAAAACAATCGCTCTTCCTTTTTACCTTTCTGTTTTGTGTAATTCTTAATGTTTTTGCACAACAAATATTTATTGACAGTTCATCCTTCATTAAAATAAAAGCCTCTAACAATTATAACAAAAGTAAATTTTATAAGTTTTTTTGGGGCGAGCACTACCGCAAAGAATGGAACACGCCCGTTGCGGTTAAACAGGTTAAGTTAGATACCATGCGTGGTGGTTTAACTGCTTACCAAATTGGCGGCAGCAGGCAAACAAAATCAATTCGGTTTATAGATAAAAACAGACGGGAATACGCTTTTAGAAGTGTAGATAAATCTTTTGGTGGTGCATTGCCCGAAATCGCTCTTGGAACTTTTATTGAAGATCTGGCCAACGATCAGGTCACTATTTCGCATCCCTATTCCGCATTGGTGGTAGCTCCTCTAGCGGAAGCTGCAAAAATTTATCATGCAAATCCCGAACTTGTTTATGTACCCAAACAAAATGCGTTGGGAAAGTATAACGATAGCACAGGTAATATTTTGTACACTTTTGAGCAAAGACCAGACGAAAACTGGGAAACAGCCGCAAACTTTGGTAACTCCAAAAAAATAGTAAGTACAGAAAAAATGCTAGAGAAAATTTTGGAAGACAATGATAACAAAGTTGACCAAAAAGCATTTGTAAAAGCAAGGCTTTTTGATATATTTATTGGTGATTGGGGCAGGCACGATGACCAGTGGAGATGGGCAACTTTTAAAGACGGAAAAAAGACGACGTATGTGCCTATCCCACGTGACAGAGACAATGCCTTTACAAAATTTGATGGCGTTTTACTTAATACTTTAATTAGATCAGCGGGGGCGTATCATCTGCAAACATTTGATTACAAATTAAAGAATACAAATGACTTTAATTTTCCTGCTCGAAACCTTGATCACCATTTATTAAATGAAGTAACCAGAGAAGATTGGGTAGCTATTGCAGCAGAATTACAAACTAATCTTACTGATGAAGTGATAGACAATGCGGTGAAAAAGTTTCCACAGGAAGTGTACCCAATATCGGGACCTACGATTGCCGCCAAACTAAAATCAAGAAGAGAATATTTACCAGAATGGGCAGCAACCTATTTTAAATTCTTAAATGTTGATGTTGAAATTACAGGTACAGGCGACGATGAAAAATTTGAGGTGAAACGTTTGTCTGACATGGAAACCGAAGTGAATATTTATAAGATTAAGGATGATGAGGAAACGAACAAAAAGCCTTTTTACCACAGGGTATTTAAGAACAATCAAACCAATGAAATAAGATTATACGGTATAGAAGGCAACGATGTTTACTTGGTTAAAGGCAAGGTAAAAAAGAGTATAAAAATAAGACTAATTGGTGGGCACGATAAAGATAATTATACAGACGAATCGGCCGTAAAGGGGCCTTCACACAAAACAAAAATTTACGATAACCCAGGCAACGCTATTATTAAAAATAGAGAAACAGCTGTTATTACTTCAAGCGACTCTTTAATAAACAAGTACGAGTACAAATATTTTGAATATTCAAGAAAAAAAAGGGCCCCACTTGTGTTTTTCGATCAGAATGACAGGATATATGTTGGCTTAGCATTTTTAACTTCAAAACAAAAATGGAGAAAAGATCCTTTCGCCAATACACAATATTTAGATGTAAAATATTCTATTTCGCAAAATGGATTCAGCACAACCTACAAAAGTGTTTTTAAGGAATTAATTGGTAAGTGGGATCTTAGAAATTATGCAAATTATGACCAGATAAGATGGAATAATTTTTACGGCTTAGGCAATAATTCAGCATTAAACAGTAAAGACAGAAATTTTTACCGTGTAAGAAGTGAAGAATATTCTGGTAATGTAAATTTAGAAAGGGTGTTACAAAATAAACACAAATTTACTTTGGGTCTAGGTTATTCTTCGTACAGAATTATAAACGACACAGCCAGGTTTTTGGTAAAATCATCTTCTATTATGACGCTGGCTATGAAAAGCAACGAAGAATTTGCTTCTCTAAACGCATCGTACGTTTTCCAAACATTGAATGACTCTATTTTGCCCACAAAAGGCGTAAGTTTTAAAATTGGAGGGAATTATACCGATAATATTGGAAGATCAAAAAATAACGTTGCACATTATGCTGCGGAAACCAACCTATATTTCCCAATCAGCAAAAAGTTCAGTTTAAAGTTTAGAGCAGGCGGAGCAACACTTTCAGGAGACCCTCAGTTTTACCAGTATAATAAAATCGGCGGTAGCGAAACAATGAGAGGGTATCAAAGAGATCGTTTTCAGGGAAACACCGCAGCCTTTAATCAAAATGAATTGAGGTTTATCACAAATTTTAGGGCTAAAATATTTAATGGTAAAATCGGTGTGTTTGCATTATATGACCAAGGTCGTGTTTGGCTGACAGGAGAAACAAACAATAAATTACAATCTGCTTACGGAGCTGGTATCATTCTTTCGCCATTTAGTAGGCTCAGTGTAACAGCAGCTTATGCTGTATCTAACGAGGATAGCAATATTCATGTAGCAATTTTGAAACCATTTTAAGAAGTTATTACTGTCAACATGGCATTTTTAGGCTCACAAAGGTTATCTTTGCGAGCCTAATTAATTTATACGAATGCAGGATTTAGTTACATTAAAACAACACGACGAAACACGGCAGGGTGAAGCATTTGCTACAGAAACCGTGGCAATTGATCTGCCTTTAAAAAGTTTTTATATTGAAAGTTATGGTTGCGCAATGAACTTTGCTGACAGTGAAGTGGTAGCATCTATTTTGCAAAACAAAGGTTTCGGTTCGGTAAAAGACCCTGGACTTGCCGATTTAATTTTAATAAACACCTGTTCAATAAGGGAAAAAGCAGAAGATACCGTAAGAAAAAGACTTACAGAATTTAGAAAATTTAAGAAGACAAATCCCGGGTTGATTGTTGGCGTTTTAGGTTGCATGGCAGAACGATTAAAAGGTACACTTATAGAGCAGGAAAAACTGGTAGATTTGGTCGTCGGTCCGGATGCATATAGAAGTTTACCCGGTTTAATTGAAGAAGCATACACCGGGCAAAAAGGAGTAAATGTATTATTAAGCAGAGAAGAAACGTACGCCGATGTTTCGCCCATTCGTTTAAACAGCAATGGCGTAACAGCTTTTGTGAGTATCATGCGTGGGTGTAACAATATGTGCTCATTTTGTGTTGTACCGTTTACCCGTGGGCGTGAGCGAAGCAGAGATGCAGTAAGTATTGTGCAGGAATGTGAAGCATTGTTTAACGAAGGTTACCGAGAAGTTACGCTGCTTGGGCAGAATGTGGATAGTTATAACTGGAACAGACCACAGACCATGGACGACGGACGACAGACGACATCTAACAACCTTCAAAATTCGCAAATATCTACACCAAAATCTTCTCCATTTCCTCCCCCTTCGGGGGAGATAGAGGGGGCTGCTGTTATAACCTTCGCCAACCTTTTAGAAAAAGTTGCACTAATATCTCCATTCCTACGAGTTCGTTTTTCAACTTCGCACCCAAAAGATATAACAGATAGTGTGTTATTTACCATTAAGAAATATGAAAATATTTGTAATTATATTCACTTACCGGTACAAAGTGGTAGCAGCAGGGTTTTACAATTAATGAACAGAACTTACAGCAGAGAATGGTATTTTGCAAAGGTGGATAGAATTAGAGAACTGATTCCCGATTGTGGAATTTCTACGGACATGATTACAGGCTTTTGTACAGAAACAGAAGAAGACCACCAACAATCGTTATCGTTGTTCGATTACTGTAAATATGATCTTGCGTACCTATATTACTATTCTGAAAGACCGGGAACATTGGCTGCACGAAGGTTTGATGATGATATCCCTTTAGATGTAAAAAAGAGAAGACTGCAAGAATTAGTAGATTTATACAGGCAACATTCTCTACGTACTATGCAAAAAGAAGTGGGCAAAACCTTTAAAATATTGGTAGAAGGTTTTTCAAAAAAGAGCGAAGAACAGTTGCAGGGAAGAACCGATCAAAACAAAGTAGTGATTTTTGCCAAAGAAAATTTTAAGAAAGGAGATTATGTTTTTGTAAAAATTAATAATTGTACTGCGGGTACATTGTTTGGGGAAGCAATTGGCAGCTAATTTTAACAGAATTTATTTTACATGAAAAGAGTATTTTTTTGTTTGGCTTTTTATATTAGATCTTACAATTGCATAGCGCAAGAAATAGATGAATGGCATCAGTATCTTCAGGATTCTATTTACAAATCTGATGATAACAATTACATTTATTTATACAAAACAAAAGGTGGAATAAGACAGAAATTAATAAGATACTCTTTGAAAGGTTGTCGGTACGTGATTGCAACAGTTTATGGAGACACATTGGCCGAGACTAAAGCAGTTGTTTCGCCTAACTTATTTCAAATAGTGTACGATAACTATTATACTTTAAGTGAGTTACCTAATTATTTGCATAACAAAAAAGATATTGCTATACATCGCAAAGAATTTATGGATAAGACTGTTAACTTCTCCCAGCTTGGCATACGATATTCAAATTTACATTATAACCATTTTCCAAAATTTTCTCAAGATCAAATAAGTAAAGCGAGAAAAAATATTGCCGATGCTATGAAAGCGGTGAATGAACTTTATAAATTACTGGAGGCGTTTGAAAATAAACAAGAAATGAAAAACTAAACATTATGATAAGAATAGTTGTTGCAGTTAAATATATTGTGCACCGATTTGGGTTCAGTTGTAAACTTTGTTGTGATACCAGAAGGCACGTTTTACTCGATGATTGTACTGCGGGTACATTGTTTGGAGAGCGGTAAAAAATTAAATAAAAAATATGCTTCAAATTTCTGAAAATAACTTAAATCAAATAAATGATGCTTGTATTAAGTATCATATAAAAACCCTGCATCTTTTTGGAAGTGCCACAACCGCTAACTATACCAATGACAGTGATCTAGATTTTTTAGTTGATTATTTCAAAGATGCTGAAGGCTTACCAAAAGCACCTTTTGATTATTTTGACTTTTTATTTTTGCTTGAAGAAATTACCGGAAGAAGGGTAGATTTAGTCGTAAAAAATGCAGTGAGAAATAGTTATTTTAAAAAAGAAATGGAAAAGCAAAAAGTGTTGTTGTATGAGCAAAGAAATTAACACATATTATGAAAACATTTCTTTTCCAATTGAAAGGATTGAATTACATGTTGCCGAGATAAAATCATTTAGTGAGTTTAAAAACGCTTACACAGTTTATGATGCTGTTGAAAGAAGGTTGGCAATGATTGGCGAAGCTTTGTGGCAGATTGATAAAATAGATAAACATATTTCAATAACTGATAAAAGAAAAATTATTGGGTTGAGGCATATTTTAACCCACGATTACGATTTGGTAAGTCCGGAAATAATCTGGAAAATGATTAACCAACAATCTGCCTCTATTAAAAAAAGAGGTGGACGAAATTTTATTTAAATAATGGATTTACAAGCAATAAAAAACCGGTTCGCAATAATAGGAAATTCTCCCGCACTCAATTATGCACTTAATGTTGCATCGCAGGTTTCCAATACAGATTTAAGTGTGCTGATAAATGGTGAAAGTGGTGTGGGTAAAGAAGTATTTGCGCATATCATACATGCACTTTCTGCCCGCAAACACAACCCATTTATTGCAGTAAACTGTGGTGCAATACCCGAAGGCACGATTGACTCAGAGCTGTTTGGCCACGAAAAAGGTTCCTTTACCGGTGCTACAGATGGGCGTAAAGGATATTTTGAAACAGTAAATGGGGGCACTATTTTTCTGGATGAAATTGGTGAAATGCCATTGGGTACACAGGCTAGATTATTGAGGGTTTTAGAAGCAGGAGAATACATTCGTGTGGGCAGCAGCAAAGTACAAAAAACAGATGTGAGGGTTATAGCTGCCACCAACAAAGAATTGTTAGAATACACAAGCAAGGGACGTTTTAGAGAAGATTTATATTACCGTTTAAATACTGTTCCGATAAGGGTTCCTGCATTGCGTGACCGTAAAGAAGATATTATTTTATTGTTTAGAAAATTTACCGCTGATTTTGCTGATAAATATAAAACAGGATCTGTACAACTGGATGAAGAAGCAAGAAACATTTTATCGCAATACAGCTTTCCGGGCAACGTAAGAGAATTGAAAAACCTTGCTGAACAGATATCTGTATTGAGTAAAGATAAGAATGTAAATGGGCAGCAACTCAGATCTTTTTTACCACAAAATAACAATACACGCCTTCCTGTACTTGCAAACTCACCAAACGAAACGCACAATGAGTTTGCGAACGAAAGAGAAATTTTATACAAACTTTTTTTCGACATGAAAAAAGATGTGAACGAATTGAAAAAAATGTTTTTCGATATTCTTCAAAATCCATCTCATGTACCGTCGGCAGCATCATTTGCGGCAGATGGTCATTTTAGAGAATTAAACAGCTCTCCTTCCGGTAACAACAATGGCTACCAGCAGCCCTCATCTCAGCATGTTATTTTACACCAAGATAGTAAAGATATTCATCACCATGAAGATATGGAAGAGTCATTAAGCATCGTTGATAAAGAAAAAGAACTAATAATTAAAGCTTTAAAAAAACACAGAGGAAAAAGACGAGATGCATCGCTTGACCTTGGTATTAGTGAAAGAACTTTATACAGAAAATTAAAAGAATATGATATTGAAGATCTGTAATAAGTTAATTGAAAAAAATTTGAACTTGAGTATTTAAAATTGATTATTGAACATTTAAGTTTTATACTTTGAAAAAAATAAAAATTATAATAACACTTGCAGTTTGTTTTTATGCATTCAATTACGCATCGTGCAAGTATTCTTTTAAAGACACATCCCCCATACCGGTTGAAATAAAGACTTTTAGGGTACAGTATTTAGAAAACAGGGCTCAATATATAAATACACAGTTGAGCCAGCAACTTACCGAAACACTAAAAAGTAAAATAATAAATGTAACCCGTTTAAAGCAAACAAATGAAGACGACGCTCACTATGACATTGGTGGGTATGTTACACAATATTTTACATCCACTGTAAACATAGCCAACAATAATTCCACAACAAACAGACTTACCGTTTCTTTCCACCTTGTGTTTAAAAATACGCTCGATCCTACCAAAAACTTTGAGGTTGATATAAGTCGAAATGAGGATTTTGATGCAGCAAAATCGTTGACAGAGGCTGAAAGCACACTTACTCCAATTGTGGTAAAAAATGTAGTAGACGAAATATTTAATAAAATATTTTCGAATTGGTAATTTAACCTTTAGTTTTATAAGATGCTCCAACAACAACTTTTCAATAAAATTTTTTACGCTGCCCAAAGCACAGGAAATGTACTATCGGCATTAAAAAATGTAACTGCAGACCATCCTTATTTTGGGATGGCGCATTTTTTTTCTCTTAAAAATGCAAACCAAAGTGTAGCAAATTTTGCTGATAAAGCTGCCCAAACTGCCTTATTTTTTAACAGCCCTTTTTATTTACAATCGCTTTTAAGTGAAGAAAATGCAGAGGTAAAAATGGAAAACCAGTTTATTGAAACAAAATCTGTAGAAGAAGTTTTAATTCCTCAATCGCTAGACCCTGAAATTGTGGCTATAATAACAAAAGAAAATCTTACAGAAACTGCAACTAAAGAGGCGGTAACCCAAAAAAATGAGGACCAACTCTTATATGAACCCTTACACGCATCAGACTATTTTGCTTCGCTCGGTATTAAACTGAGCGAAGACGCTTTTGCAAGCGATAAACTTGGCAAACAACTGAAAAGTTTTACCGCCTGGCTTAAAACAATGAAAAAGGTAAATGCAGATAAATTACCTGTGGTAAGTGCAAGCACTGAAACTGCAGTAAAAACACAGGCTGAAAAAAGCAATATGGAAGAAGATATTGTAACCGAACCAATGGCGGAAGCTTACATCTTGCAAAACAAAAGGGAAAAAGCGATGGATATCTATAATAAATTAAGTTTGCTAAATCCTGCGAAAAGTGCTTACTTTGCAGCCAAAATTGACTCTTTAAAATAATAACATGTTAGTAGTATTCGGAATTCTTATCATCGTAGCATCAGTAATATTAGGTTTTATAGTACTTATACAAAATCCAAAAGGTGGTGGTATATCAGGCACACTTGGCGGTTTTAGCAACCAGTTAATTGGTGTAAAACAATCAACCGACGTAATGGAAAAAGGAACATGGGTTTTTGCCGCAATAGTTGGTATTTTATGTTTAGTATCTCCTGCTTTTATCCCAAAAGATGGAACAGGGTCATCTAAAAATGACGACTTGTTAAAAGGTGCTACGAGCACGCCTCAGCAAAAAGCGCAACCAACTGCACCAGCAACAGCACCAATGCCCGGTACTACCGCTCCGACAACAACAAAATAGTTAAATATTTTTATAATTGAACCCTGCTTTTTAAACGGCAGGGTTTTTTATTTTTATCTTGCAGCATCAACAATCAGATTGCCCTTTACATGAAAAAAATTATTGGATTCTTTTTGCTGGTTTTTTCTGCAGCAGTGCTTTTTATATCATGGAACATTTTTGGCCCGACAGTTTCAGAACCACAAAACGATTTTTTTTATGTAAGAACAGGCGCAACTTTTAACGACGTAAAGACATCACTTTTAGAGGAAAAAATTATTTCAAGAAACTTTTTTTTTGAAAAAATTGCTAAGCAAGTAAAATATGATAAAAGTATTAAGCCGGGTAAATACGAGATAAAAAATAACAGCAGCGTATTGTCGCTGATAAGAAAATTGAAAAGTGGCGCCCAATCTCCGGTTAAACTTATTATCAATAAACTTCGCACCAAAGAAGATCTTGCCTCAAAAATTGGTAAAAATTTTGAATGCGACTCTATAGAAGTTATCCATTTTATTACCAATAATGATTCATTGCGACCTTACGAACTTGACACAAATACAGTAATGACGGCCGTAATCCCAAATACATATTTGTTGCAATGGAACGGCTCATTCAAAAAATTATTTACAAGATTAAAAAGTGAACAGGAAATATTTTGGACAATAGAGAGAAAAGAAAAAGCAGCAGCGAAAAATCTTACTACTGCACAGGTTTATACCATGGCGAGCATTGTGGAAGAAGAAACCAACAAACCGGAAGATAAATTGCTTATAGCAAGCGTTTATAGAAATCGACTTGCTGGCGGGCAAAAACTGGAAGCAGACCCGACAGTAAAATATGCTATGCGGGCATTTGGACTAAAACGAATTTTGCGAGGTCACCTGCAATATGAATCACTCTACAATACATACAGAAATACAGGGTTACCACCGGGTCCAATTTGTACACCATCAACAAAAACGATAGATGCGGTATTGGATTCGCCCGAAACCGATTATATTTTTTTTGTAGCCAAACCGGATTTTAAAGGCTATTCAAATTTTGCAACTACCTATGCTGAGCATCTGGTGTTTGCAAAAGCTTATCAAAAAGCATTGGATAGTTTAATAAAAAGTAAACAACAATAGAATTACCCAGCAGCATATTCTTATTTTATTAATGTAGAAATATTTTAAAATTATTGTTGTCCGAGATAATGTTATAAAGTTAAACTTTATACCATTATTACAGTTAGGCATCCTACATTTCCATCTTAGTTTGCATAGCAGGGGGGGCGTATATTATTGGAGATTTTTCGGTTGGGTTTTCTTTTTTTTGTCGTTTTCTTTTTACTTTGTAGGCTTCAATAATAGCTGTTATGGCAACATAGTTCATTATGTGCAGCCTTGTAAGCGTTGCTAGTATTGAGAAGGGCATGTTTGATTTTTGTTCATTGTGAATTACGTCTAACAATAACAAAGCTATTAATGCACACCATATTTGTATTTCTATTGCATTAGCGTTGTCACCAAAAAAGTAGGTTAGCGGAAAGTT
>JBJXGJ010000050.1:0-3113 GCA_046153805.1 Ferruginibacter sp.
ATCTATTTAAGCGAAGAAGGCATCAGCGCCATTTTAAAAGTAAACAAAGGACCCTTGTATAAAATTGACAGCATACGGATTTATGGCGATGTAAAAATAAACAGTAAATTTTTTCAACGTTACCTCGAAATACCAAACGGATCTATTTATCAAAAACAAAAACTAGTAAACATTAGTCCACGTTTATTGCAACTGCCTTATTTAGTAGAGGAACGAAAGTGGAATATGAATTTACTGGCCACAGGTTCTATTTTAAATTTGTATTTAAAAGAAAAAAAGAGCAGTCAAATAAATGGCATCATTGGTTTTTTACCGGCCAATGATCAGCTTGGTGGTAATAAATTATTGGTTACTGGTGATTTTAATTTGAATTTGAAAAATGGGTTTGGCCTGGGGGAATCTTTAAGTATTCTGTTTCAGCAAATACAAATTAAATCTCCGAGGTTGCAATTAGCATATCAGCAACCGTTTCTGTTTGGTTCGGCATTTGGTGCCGATTTTTCTTTTGATGGATTTAAAAAAGATTCTTCTTTTCTCAACATCACTTTGCAGGCTGGTGTTCAATATTCATTTGGAGGAAACCGCAGCGGCAAATTATTCCTTCAGCAATTTATTACCAATCTTGATTTGGTTGATACGTTGAGCATTCGTAACAGCCGCAGATTGCCTGATCAAATTGATCAAACAACAACCAATATCGGAATAGACTATGAGTGGTTTAATACCGATTACCGTTTCAATCCACGCAAAGGATATGATCTTCGGTTTATTGGCTCGGCAGGTATTCGGAAAATAAAACCAAACAGCAGCATTACATCTATTAAAGATCCCTTCAACCCATCCTTTAATTATCAATCGTTGTATGACTCTGTAAAAGCAAGAGCTTATACATTTCGGTTAAAACTTACCGGAGCAAGATTTTTTAAAACAGGTAAACAAACTGTTTTAAAAACAGCAGTTACAACTGCACTGGTGCAAAGCCCGCAATTGTTTCGCAATGAACTGTTTCAGTTAGGAGGTTTTAAAATGCTCCGTGGTTTTGATGAAGAAAGCATTTTTGCTTCGGCTTATGCTGTGGTAACATTGGAGTATCGTTTGTTAATTGGGCTTAACAGTTATCTCTACACATTTACAGATGGCGGTTGGGTGCAAAATAAAAGTCAGTTTGCTAATACCACCAATCAGTTTTTAGGAGCCGGGCTTGGAATGGCGTTTGAAACAAAGGCGGGTATTTTTAATGTGGCTTTTGCAGCAGGAAAAAGAAATGATGTGCCCTTGAATTTACGTCAGGCGAAAATTCACTTTGGCTATGTAAACTTTTTTTAGAGAAAATAGATTGTGATCATCTTATTTTTGCTGCATTCATGCACCGCTTATTATTTTTTCTTTTTTTGGGATTGATACAGTTGAATTCTTTTGCTCAGGATTCAATAGTAACTGCTCAAGTAGTTTCTAAAACGGATTCAAGTATAAAACCACAAAGTCAAACGATTGTTCCTGTTCCTTCACTTGATTCCTGTCGCAATTATATCATTAAAAAGTTAGTGCTTTTAAATGTTACAGGGTCATCACAGCTTTTGGTACAGTCACAAAAACTAAGAAATGGAAAGGACTGGTTATTTTATTATCTGTTGGCACTTTTATTTTTCTTTGGTCTCATTCGTATGAACTATGCCAGATATTTCAAAGATTTATTTCGATTCTTCTTTCGCACATCTTTACGGGTAATCCAAATTAGGGAGCAATTGGTGCAGTCTGGTTTACAATCTTTGTTCTTTAATATCTTTTTTGCCTTTTCATTCGGAGCATACATTTACCTGCTTTCAGTTTACTATGAGTCATCACTACAAGTTAGCAACTGGCTTATACCGATTGGTGCTGCATTGTGCTTGCTGGTTTTATATATGGGCAAGTATCTGTTTTTAAAACTAAGCGGATGGCTATTTAGTATCGGCACAGCTACTGAAACGTATACCTTCATTGTTTTTCTTATAAACAAAGTAGCCGGTGTAGCGATACTACCTTTTCTCATACTTATTGCTTTTGCTGCAACTGAAATAGTTGATATTGCTGTAACCTTGTCATTGGTATTAGTAGTTGGGTTGTTTCTGTATCGGTTTTTAAGGGCTTATCAACCTGTTCAATCAGAAGTGAAAGTGGGTAGATTGCATTTTTTAATTTTCTTTCTCGCTATTGAAATAGCTCCATTGTTAATCATTTACAAACTATTGATTCGTTTTTTCTAATCATTTGTACTTACCTTCGCAAAAATTTTCCTTAGACGTATGGAAAAAAAAGGCCCTAAAGATTCAATTGCTACCAAAGTTCAGAATATTTTAATTACCCAACCGAAGCCCGACTCAGAGAAGTCGCCCTATTTCGATTTGGCTAAAAAATATAACCTCAATATGGCATTTCAACCCTTTATTCGTATTGAGGGTATCCCATCAAAAGAATTCAGAAAGCAAAAAATTGATATTCCTTCTTACTCAGCAGTAGTCTTTACAAGCCGCAATGCTATTGATCATTTTTTTCGTACCTGCGAAGAAATGCGTATTACCATTTCGCAGGATACAAAATATTTTTGTATTACAGAAGCCGTGGCTCTTTATCTTCAAAAATTTATTTTGTACAGAAAGCGAAAAGTTTTTTATAGTGCAGACGGTACTAATAAAAGCTTGTTTGATGTAATTAATAAACATAAGAGCAACGAACGGTTTTTATACCCATGCAGCGAAAATCTGGATAATGAAATTATGGGTTGGTTGCGTCACAATCATTGTGAGTACGCCACACCCATCTTGTATAAAACAGTAAGTAACGATATTAAAGAACTGGTTACTACTGGCGGTTATGATGTGATTTGTTTTTTTACTCCCAGCGGAGTAAGAAGCCTTATTGAAAACCTTCCCCAGTTTAAGCAAAACGGAACCTTTATTGGCGCTTTTGGAGCTAACACTTTTAAAGCAGCAGAAGAAGCCGGATTAAAATTGCAGATTAAAGCTCCTGAACCCCAAAGCCCAAGTATGGTTTCTGCATTGGATAAATTTTTGGCTGGCTTTCAAAAATAACTTCAAATTAGTTTTTTTCTTAACAGGTTTGCTGCTGTGTAG
>JBJXGJ010000052.1:0-8894 GCA_046153805.1 Ferruginibacter sp.
GTGGGGGGAGGAAGTGCGGGAATTATGCAAACAGGTACGGGATTGTTGCGCCTAAGTTCTACCGTAGGAACGGGAGGTTCCGCTAATTTTGTGATTGCAACAGGGGAACATATTCTTGCTTTTTTAGGTGCCTTACTTTCTATTTTGTTGCCTTGGCTAATGGCATTTGTCTTTGCGATTGTTCTCTTTTTTGTAGGAAAAACAGTGTATAAAGGTTGGTTCTCAAAGGTTTAAAGAGAGTAAATAAAAAATGCCCCTCTTTTCACAAAGAGGAGGCATTATTTTTTTATGCGTTTTTTGAGATTGAATTTATTCACTTTTTATGTCAGAATTTAACAAGTTGAAAAAACTTGTGTGGTCTGTAATGGACATGAAAATATGCCTTATTTATATTTGCATTGAAAGTTTTTTGAGATTCCTGCATGGTTTGTCCCAGCACGTTTCTGATGCTACAAAGTTTCTAACTTTATAGAAGAGAAACAATTTTTTGTACAACAAAATCAAAGGCTAGTTGCTTTGAAAACAAAATTAGGTGAAAATTGCACCATTTTGCACCAAAACCAACACCCCTAAAAAAAAATTCCTTAACTAATTAATAGTTAAGGAATTGTGCGTAAAAACGTGGCGCAGGGGAGGGTCGAACTCCCGACCTTGGGGTTATGAATCCCACGCTCTAGCCAACTGAGCTACCGCGCCAGTTCACTAATTATTGTAAAATAATTAGCGGCAGTGGCTAATTGCGGGTGCAAAAGTACGAACATTTTTGAGATTCGCAAAAATAATTGCAACTTTTTTTACAAAATCTCAAAAAAAACATTTTTTCTGTAACTAATTGTTTCATTTTTACGCATAAAACCCTATTTTTGTGAATCGTTCCTTTTATTTTTGTATCGAATGAAACAAATTTTCTCTTATTTATTAGGGCTGTTGGTCATAAGTCCTTTGTTTTTGTCCGTAGGTTGTACGGGAGATAGTGCCAATAAAGGCAAGGGCAAAAAGAAAGAAGAGGTCGCACCAGCACCTGCGGAGGTTAAAATCAGTAACCTGCACTTCTTCCTCGAAAATTCGGGCAGTATGGCGGGCTATTTAAATGGCGGCACCGAATTCAAGAATATTATCACCAATTTGGCAACCGTTTTAAATGGTACGCAAAAAACAGGTGGCTTAAAAATTTATACGATTTCCGAAAAACTGGAGCCATATCCCGGTGATCACACAAAGTTTATCAAGGACATTGCAACGGTACCGATGGCAAACAAAAAAAGCTCGGAAATGCACAAAATTTTCGAACAGTTGGCAAAAAGCACTGGGGCAAATGATGTTACAATCTTCGCATCTGATTGTATTTTGTCTTTCCCCGATGTGGACATCAAGAAAAATCCGCGTGTAAATATCGAAAATGCGCCTTCGACTTTGCGCTCTTACATGAAAGATGTGTTCCAAAAGTTCCAGAAACAAGGTTTGGTAGCTTCTATGTATGCTTTTCAATCGCAATTTAACGGGACTTATTTTGATTATAAAAATACAAAAATCCCGCTTACAGGGAAAAACCGCCCCTTTTATATTTGGGTATTGGGTAAAAAGGACTATGTTCAAAAAGTAAATGACTTGCTTCATAAGGAGAACTCTTTCCAACCGATGAAGGAAATTCATTTTGGCATGAGCAACGAAGCAATAAAAAATTATGCGGTTGTGCCTTCTTTGGCAATGGGTAAACAATATAAAGTATTGACACCCTACAAAGAAGTGAGCGAATTTGAAGTAACAAAAACGAAACCTCAAGATGTATTCATTGCCTTGAATCTGAATGGATTAGATGGTTATATGCAAGATGCAAAATATTTGCAATCCAACCTAAGTTTCCCCGCAGGTGGAAAAGTAACAGCTTCTGTTGTGGCAGTAAAGCCGATATTAGATTGGGTGGGGAATATCAAAAATGTGAAAGAAAGGGATTTAGTACAATCTCAATTCACGCACATTGTTCAATTAAAAGTTGCACAAATGGTGGGAACAAAAGCAGACTTAGAAATGCTATTGCCTTATAAATCAGATAATTGGTATGAAGGTTGGTCAGTAATGGACGATAGCAATATCAAAACAGAAACCGCACCCAAAACTTTTGCTTTTGTGCATTTGGTAGGCGGAATTAAGGAGGCTTATCAAATGAATAATACAATGGAAAATATTTTATCTGTAAAAATTCCATTTAGTAAATAAGTTAGTATGTATTAGGTTGTTATTGCTAAGGTTACGGGTTTAGCCTTAGAAGAAATCCAAAACATCACCCATAATAACCGTTAAAAACTTCATTTTCAATTCAATAATATATATACCATGTTTAACGCATTATACGAATTTACTTTGGGAAGTGGTTTTCAATATGTAAACGAGTTCGTTTCAGACCAAATCCTCAACACAGCGGGCTTAGTTACCTTGCTCGTTTCGCTAGGACTTGCAGCAGTTTATTATTTGCTGCTCAATCGCCTCACCGACAAATTTGACCAAATTATTCATTGGTTTATTGTGATGGACTTGTCACTTGTTTTTGCAGGATTATTTGCTTGGTGGGTTGGGCATAAAGAATTAGTGGAAACGATTGGCGATGATACCGTGAGCGTTCCTGTTCTCTTTTGGGTAATGAATATCATCTATGCAGCCGTTTATTATATGCTAGGCTCACTTGCATTTCGCAAACTTTCAAAATACGCAACTAAAATTCCATTTTAACAGTGAACAGTAAACAGTTAGCAGTAAACAGAAGATTCTTTTTTACTGAATACCTAATAACTGTTTACTGAATAACTTGTAATTGTTTACTGATAACTGAATAACTGATAACTGAAATATATGGGAAGACTTTTTCTTTTTGGAATTGGTGGCACAGGCGCGAGGGTGGTGCGCTCGCTTACGATGTTATTATCAACGGGGGTAAAGGTCAATTGTGATAAAATTGTACCTATTATTATTGACGTGGACAGCAAAAATGAGGATACAGCTCGCACTATCAAGGCGATGGATATGTACAAACTCATTCGTGATAAAGTCTATGCCTCGAAAAATGTACCGAAAGAGGGCTTTTTTACTACGGATATTGGCTCGCTTGGCTCAGAAGGGGTAGAAGGTGTGAACACCATCAAAACAGCTTTTAAGCTTGAGTTTGGCAATATTACCAAAACCTTCTACGATTATATGCAGGTGGCGCGTATGAGTAATGAAACACAAGAACTTATGCGTTTGCTGTTTGACGATTCGCCTGAAGGGGATACAAAAACGGAGTTAAACCTTAACTTAACCGTAGGTTTTAAGGGGAATCCTAACTTGGGAAGCATCATTTTCAATGACTTAGTAAATACTGAAGAGTATAAGTATTTTGCTCGTGCTTTTACACCTAATGATAGGATTTTCATTGTTAGCTCTATTTTTGGTGGTACAGGTTCGTCTGGCTTCCCTCAATTAGTAAAAAACTTGCGCAGAAATTCGGGCAACTTGAATGATGCACTCAAAACGGCTAAGATTGGGACTGCCATTGTGATGCCTTACTTTACCGTAGAGGACAACAAAGCGAGTGCCGTAGATGCCCGCAATTTTATGTCAAAGACGAAAGCTGCCTTGTCTTATTATCACAAAGAATTGAAGGGGCAAGACAAGTTAGACGAGGTATTCTACTTATATGATGAGCCAGGAAATCCTTATGCAAACAATGAAGGCGGAACTTCACAAAAGAATGACGCGCATTTGGTAGAGATGTTAGGAGCGATGGCTATCGTAAAATTTGCCAATCAAGCCCAATTCAGCCCGAATACGGAGTATTATGAATATGGGATTCGTAAAAAAGATGCAGTGTTGAATTTCACGCACTTCTTCGAGGATTTAAGCAAAGATGTACCTGTGGCAAAAGCCCTCACTTTGATGATTTATTTTGCAAAAATTTGTAAAGATATTTTACCCAAATATACTTACGAAAAAGAAAAAGATTTCTCTAAATATTTGAATCTTAAAGCCAATTTCCAAGATACACGCTTTATTTACAAGGATTTAGGTATTTTTATCTTTGAGCATTTTATTAAATACATGGAGGAGTTGGCAAGAAATGCGAAGTTTGAGCCTTTTAATTTGGACTTAAACAAGGAATTTAATGCCATGATTAACGGCAAACCCATCGTGGATACAAGAAATGCCATTGCAAGGGCAGTCGGAGGTGCGTATGCATTGAATGATGACGGCTATTTTACAGAAAAAATGACCGAAATCGAAGCAAATCTTCGTAAATCAAATGTGCCTGACGAAGAGCGTTTCATTAAAATGTGTTACGAAGTTTGCAAAATCGCCTTTGATGAATACATTAAAGTTCCTCCCGTAGCGAGTTATTAATTTATTGAAACATATTACAATGTATTTTCAGACAAATTTATACAACCCAAGCAATTACGCTAGATTTGTATAAATTTGTCTGTTTTTTTATGCTAGATTTGTTGCTATTATTTTCTCAATTTTGAAACCTGTTCCTATCTTTCACTTTCTTTTTAAAATATTTACTATTCATCATACAATTTTATGCGTAATTTATTCTTTATCATTACATTATGTAGTATTTTTGGCTGTATGACGTACCAAACTTTGCGTACTCCTGCCAATATTTTTTTACCTCAAACTGTAGAAGGCGAAGCTAATTTTGAAGGAAAAGAACGCCAAGTATATGAAAAAATGATGCTTGCCGACCCTGCTACGGGAGAAATTCCTGCAGGAATACATTTTAAAGAAATGCAATTTGTTCAGCCTCTTTTCAATGAAGCCAACAACGCAAACAAAATGACAAGCGATTGGGGTTCGCGTGGCCCTTGGAATGTAGGAGGCAGAACAAGAGCGATGGCAATTGATGTTACAAATGAAAATCACTTACTTGCAGGAGGTGTTTCGAGTGGTGTATGGCAATCTAAAGATGGTGGAGGTACTTGGGATAGAGTAACGCCTTATAATATGCACCCAGGTTGTGTTAGCATTGCCCAAGATACAAGAGCAGGACATACAAATATATGGTATTCTTTATCAGGAGAAATTTATGGTACTTCTGCAAGTGGCGGTAATGCTTTTTATTTAGGAGATGGGCTATTCAAATCTATTGACGATGGCAATACGTGGACTCCTGTTGCTTCAACCGCAGGCGGTACACAACAATCTTTTAGCTCTCTTTATCAATCAGGTTGGCGGGTAGTTACGAATCCTGTTGCTACTACGGAGGAAGTATATATAGCAACTATGGGCGCAATTTATCGCTCAACGAATGGAGGAACCTCATGGACTCCCGAATTAGGAGGAAGCACTTCTGCATATTCTTACTTTACAGACCTTGCGGTTACAAGTACAGGTGTTTTTTATGCAACTCTTAGTAGCGATGGACCGAATAAAGGAATTTATCGCTCAATAGATGGTGATAATTGGGATAACATTACCCCTGATTCTATGCCAAATGAATATAATCGCATTGTTATTGGCATTAACCCCAACAACGAAAGCGAAGTTTATTTCCTTGCCGAAACGCCTAATAGCGGCTTTATGAATTATTATATTAGTGGCGAAAATTGGACTAGCTTTTATAAATATAATTATTTGAGTGGAAATGGAACGGGAATGGGCGGTCAATGGACAGATTTGACCCCTAATTTACCTGGTATAGGTACACAATTTGATAAATTTGCGAATCAAGGGGGCTACGATTTAATGGTAAAAGTTCAACCTGGGACAAATAATGTGTTTATAGGAGGCGCAAATTTATATCGCTCTACTGATGGTTTTACTTCACCTAATAACACTACCCACATAGGTGGTTATAAAGCAGGTACAGACCTCCCCTACTTCGAATTGTATCAAACACATCACCCCGACCAACATGACGTTTTATTTTCGCCTAGTGATGCAAACATTATGTATTCTATCAGTGATGGGGGGATTAAGAAAACAACTAATGCCAATGCAACGCCTGTTGTATGGCAAGATTTGAGTTTAGGTTATATCACGAGTCAATTTTATACCATTATGATAGACCATGCCACCCCTAATGACAGTACTTTATTGGGCGGTTTACAAGACAATGCTAACTTTTTTGTTAATTCTAATAACCCACAAGCTCCTTGGAAAATGACGATCAATGGAGATGGTGCTTATGGTGCAATTGCCGACAATAAATCTGCTTATTATATTTCTATTCAAGAAGGAAAAGTAGCTAAATGTAACCTAGATACACAAGGAAATATCTTACAATATGAGCGAATTGACCCCGTAGGAGGCGATAATTATTTATTTATCAATCCTTTAGTATTAGACCCTAATGATAACAATGTCATGTATTTACCCGGCGGAAGGCATTTGTGGAGAAACAACGATTTAGGAAATATTGCTTATAATAGTAACTGGACACAAACAAGTCAAGGTTGGTATCGCTTTCCTGATAGCTTAACAGGAACCGCAAAAATTAGTGCAATAGCTGTTTCTAAAAGTCCTGCAAATACAGTTTATTATGGTACAAATAACGGTAAAATGTATAAAATTACCGATGCCAATAGCCCTAATGCAACTTTTAGTCAAATTACTTTGCCTTTTAACTCTGGCACTGCTTATATGAATTGTATTGCCATTGACCCTTATGATGCAAATAAACTTATTATCGTATTTTCTAATTACAGCATTTATAGTATTTGGGAAAGTAGCAATGCAGGAGGTACTTGGCGCAGAGTAGCAGGTAATTTAGAGGCAAGTTATGGTGGGGGGGGTAATGCTCCTTCTATTAGATGGGTATCAATTCTTCCCTTTGCCAATGGAAAAAGAAACTATTTCTGTGGAACAAGTGTAGGCTTATTTGCAACAGATACCTTAATTACGCATACTACCACCAACCCTGGCACACAATGGGCAATGCAAGCACCCAATATGATAGGAGCTGCTGTTGTTCCGATGATAGAAGTAAGGGAATCTGATGGATTAGTCGTAGCTGCCACGCATGGAAATGGTGTTTTTTCCGCGAAATTTACAAGTCCTTTTGTATCTGTGGAGCAAAAAAATACGCTTAATCCTATTTTATCTGCTTATCCGAATCCAACGACAGAGAAGTTTTTGCTTTCCTTAGATTTACCAAAAGCAAATGAATTGACCATTTCGGTATTTGATATTCAAGGAAAACAAGTGTTTCAAGATTGCGCAACTTATCCAAATGGTAAAAATGAAATCCCTATAAATGTGTTAACTTGGTCAAAAGGTTTATACTTTTATGAGGTAAAGGGTAAAAATGTGTATGGTACGGGAAAAGTAGTGAAAAACTAAGTGTTAAGGTTCGCAACTTTTAAAAAGTTGCGAACCTTATACTTTTTAATAAGCTAAAGCTTATCAAAAAGTTCAAAAGTTTGTTTATAGGGTTCGCAACTCTTCAAGAGTTGCAAACCCTATAAACAAATTTTTGATAAACAGTAAATTTATTTACAGTTTACTTATTTTCTATTTTTATAATACGCTACATTTTTTCTGCTATACCTTTTTCATATTTATAATACATATCGAAGAAAATTTCCATCTATTTTTCATGATAAATAAGCACATAGAAGAAAACAGCAAGTACCTTTATTAAAAATAATAGGCTAGTCTTTTTTTCTGTTGCTTATTTTAAAAAATTAAAAATACAATCAAAGACTTCATCAAGCCTAGTTTTCATTTTTCTTAAAAAAATTCTACAAAAATTTGCATCTTATTAAAAATGGCATTATCTTTGTTCATTATTTTATTTAAACCTGCTATTATTACTAAATATGTTAGACTTACGCAATTTTCTAAAAAATCATTTTGATACACAACAAGTAAGTGATGATAACTTACGCAAGTTTGCAGAAGACCATTTGCAACGTTTAGCCGCAAATAATCCTAACGGTTTATATGATAATTTATTAACGGCTACACAACCTTTGTATGATACTTTTCACCAAATTATCAAACAAGAAGACCAAACTTATACGCAACAACAAGGTAAAACCCTTGCGGCAGATGCTATTTTAGCCGAATTTGTAACAATGGTGAGTAGAAAAGAAGGGGCTGTTCGTTCTGAATATGGCAAAGATTCTCCTGAATATCAAGAATTTTTCCCACTTGGCTTAAATGAATATCATCAAATCTCTAAAGCTAATGCAGAGATGTTGATGGATAGAATGGTGGCTGCAGGGCAAAGATATGTAACTACTTTGGGACAAAACTTTGTAGCTATTTTTTCAGATATTATGCAAAAATACATTGCAGTACGCCAAACACAGTTGCAAATGATAGGAAAAGTAGGAAGCCTAAAATCTGATGCGGAGAATGCACGCTTGGAATTATCTCAACAACTTATGCGAAATTTGCTAATTATTTGCGCAAATCATGTGGGAAATACAGGAAGATTAGATGACTTCTTTGACCAAACAATTGTAAGAAGAACAAATGCCAAAAACGATGGAAGCCAAGAAGTTACAGTTCCTGCAAATAGCATTAAAAATATTGAATCTCAAGGAATTGTTCCAACAACTGAAATTAACATAAAAAATACTGGAAACGTACCTTTACGGTTTGGCATGAGTCAAGATGATAGTTCTTTATTAGCAGGAGTCGGTACAATTGTAAATGGTGGAAATAATGTAATCACAACCGCCTCTGTATTAGGAATTCAATATGGAGGATTCTTAAATGTGGAAAATGTAAATGGTAGTGGGGGAAATTGTGAGGTATTGTTGTTGTAAATCTATGTAAAAAAATTATATTTTTTATATTGATTAGACCTGATAAAATTCAGGAAAAATCTTAGCAGGTCTGAAAAAAAAAGAAACACTTGCTTTCAGAGCTAGTAAGGTGTTTCCTGCACCTTAATAGCTCTAGCAATAGAC
>JBJXGJ010000057.1:0-3621 GCA_046153805.1 Ferruginibacter sp.
ATGGCTAATTTATTTGCCTCTCCGCATTTGCAATCTTCGTCAAATTATTTTTTTGCAAAATTTCTTTAGCAAGGTTTAAATAATTTACGGCGCCTTTACTGTCTGCATCGTACAAAATCGCTGGCATTCCAAAACTTGGTGCTTCACTCAATTTTGTATTTCTATGTATGATGGAGCTAAAAACCATGTCATCAAAATGGCGCCGCACTTCGCTTACAACCTGGTTACACAGGCGCAAACGGCCATCGTACATTGTCATTAAAATTCCTTCAATCTGTAAATCGGTATTCAACCTATTTTGTACAATTTTTACAGTGTTTAACAATTTGCCTAAACCTTCCAATGCAAAAAATTCAGTTTGTACTGGCACCACCACACTGTCAGATGCTACCAACGCATTTACGGTTATCAAACCTAAAGACGGCGAGCAATCAATTACAATAAAATCATATTCATCTCTTACAGCCTCTAGTATTTTTTTAAGAATACCTTCTCTATTGGGGTAATTTATCATTTCTATTTCGGCACCTACCAAATCAATATGCGAAGGAACAATATCTAAAAATGCCATCTCTGATTTTAAAATAACATCGCTTGCAGTGGCTTCGTTTACCATGCAATCATAGAGGCTTTTTGTAATATTTTGAAGGTCGAAACCGGTGCCGGTGGTGCTATTTGCCTGTGGATCTGCATCTACCAATAGTGTTTTATATTCCAATATGGCAAAACTTGCTGCAAGGTTTATGGCTGTGGTTGTTTTGCCTACGCCGCCTTTCTGATTTGCTATTCCTATTATTCTTGCCATTGCGAATTGCGCTGTTTATTTGTGAGTTTTGGGAAGTTTTGTGTCAAATGTAAACTTCTACAGATAATTTTGCAAACTTCGTCAATAATTGGCTATTCTGGCGCAATAATTAAAAGCCGATATAAGCCACACATTTTGAAGTAAACAGCGGTAGGTTTTGAAGTGAAGTGTTTGAATTATTGCTAAATAGAATTACAAATGATGAATGGCTCCCGACAAAGTTATCGGGACACAGTGCGGGATGGGAAGTAGTACTCCACAACGAAGCGAAGAGAGTAGCCTGCCTGCCGGACAGGCAGTTAGAAAGGACAGCCCCCGCAAAAAATGCGGAACAACTGCTGCAAAATGGTATTGGCTGAAAGCCCCAAACAAAATGTAAAAAGGAAATTAAAATATGATAACAATTATTTCGGGTACAAACAGGCAAGGTAGCAACACAAAAAAAATTGCAAAAGAATACGGTCGTTTTTTAAAGGAAAGAAAAGTAGAATGCCAGATTCTTGCATTGGACGAATACAATGTTTTTGAACGCAACCAAGGTTTTGAAACAATGGAAAAGAATTTTTTAAAAACTACGGATAAATTTATTTTTATTGTGGCAGAATACAATGGATCCTTCCCGGGTGTTTTAAAAATGATGCTTGATAATACGGATGTGAAAGCTGTATGGCCAAATAAAAAAGCGTTGCTTGTAGGCGTGAGTACGGGGCGTGCCGGCAACCTGCGTGGGCTGGAACACCTTACAAGTTCGTTGATGCACCTAAAAATGTATGTGCACCCAAACAGGCTTCCGGTAAGCGTGGTGCATACGTTATTAAACGAGCATGAAGAAATTATAGATGCTGTTACTTTGAAAACAATGAACGCCCAGATAGATGAATTTTTAGATTTTTAATTAATTACAACACTTTTTATGCGGACACCAATTGGCGTTTTTGTTTTTATCAGTTTAATGGTTTTGCTTGATCTTTATGTGTTTCAGGCAGTAAAAAATGTTTCTCAAAATTTATCCCCACGGGCTAAAATGATCGTGTATGCAGTGTATTGGGCTATAACCATACTGGCCGTTATTGGGTTTTTATTGTTTGTATATACAGAGCAGCATTTTTTAGGAAAGAAAATTCGCACCTATCTTTTTGCAATGATCATTGGTTTGTTTTTGGCAAAAATAACTGCCCTGGTATTTTTTTTAGTAGATGATTTACGCCGAGGAATACAGTGGCTTTCAGGAAAATTATTTTTTAATAATACTGATATGGACGGTATGAGCGGCGACGGAATAAGTAGGTCAACTTTTTTAAGCTGGCTTGGTATTGCCGCGGGTACAACGCTTTTTGGTAGTTTGGTTTATGGTTTTACCAACCAGTATAAGTACCAAATAAAAAGAGTAAAATTGAGTTTTGATAACTTGCCTAATGCTTTCAAGGGACTTAGAATAGTTCACATAAGCGATATACATAGTGGCAGTTTTATGGATAAGCAAGCAGTACAACATGGCGTGGAAATGATCATGAAAGAAAACGCTGACCTGATTTTATTTACCGGAGATCTGGTAAATGATAAGGCGACAGAAATGGAGAACTACATGGATGTGTTTGATAAACTGAAAGCACCGATGGGTGTATTTTCAACACTAGGCAACCACGATTATGGCGATTATGTGCAGTGGCCTGTAGATGGTTTGAGCAAAGAACAAAACCTGATAAATCTGCAAAAAGTACATGCAGGCCTAGGCTGGAAATTGTTGATGAATGAACATGTAGTGCTGGAAAAAAACAGCGAACAGATTGCGTTAATAGGTATTGAAAACTGGAGCAGCAAAGCCCGTTTTCCCAAACATGGAAGAATGGATCTTGCACACGCCGGTACAGAAAAGTACCCTTTTAAAATATTAATGAGCCACGACCCAAGCCATTGGGATGCGCAGGTAAAGCCACAATATGCCGATATTGATTTAATGCTCAGTGGTCACACACACGGTATGCAGTTTGGCGTGGAGCTGCCGGGTTTCAAATGGAGCCCGGTGCAATACATGTATCCTCAATGGGCAGGTTTGTACGAAGCCGGAAAACAAAAATTGTATGTAAACCGTGGTTTTGGGTTTATTGGCTACCCCGGTAGAGTGGGAGAGTTGCCCGAGATTACAATAATAGAATTGGGGTAAAAGACTCAGGTTGGATTGTAAAACTAAAAGACTCCTTCACGCAGCGATAATAGTTTTGTAGATAAGACTAAACAAATAAATCTATTCTTGTTTTATGGATACCCCATAAATTAGCATCAATACTCAAAATTTCTGAACAAATTTGCAAGCACGAATTGTTATAAATGCCATTACGGTTATTGCCCAAGCTTATCGCAAATGGCATGTCCAACAATGAAATTGTACAGCAGCTTTTTTTGAGTGTCTCAACTGCAGATACCTACTGTAAAAATCTGCTGGCAAAGTTTAAATGCTGCAACATTGCATCCCTGGTAAAATTTGCCGTGCAAAATCAAATGATTTGAAGAAGAGTATGATCATTGATTCAATTGATTGGAATTTTATTTTGTATTTATTAATTGATATAAAGCTGTTATCGTTCGCTAAACTACTCCTTCCGATGTGAGAAATCGATTTTCCAGTTTTTCAAATTTGTTGTGGATAAATAAAACCAGAACACCTAATAGGACAGCGACTACCGTGACAACAATATTTAATATGCCTTCAATATTAAAAGTGAGCTTAATTAGGATTGTTGAAATAATAAAGCCTGAATTTCTAATGACATGATGAAATTTATCGGTATGCAAAAAAGAAAACAGCAATAATAGAA
>JBJXGJ010000087.1:0-50188 GCA_046153805.1 Ferruginibacter sp.
CTTGAGAAAAGGGCTTAATAATTCAAAACATTAAGTCTCTTTTCAAAAGAAATATTGGTAAAAGAAGTATTTTTTATCCCTGCTCTTTTTACCAAAAAAGAGTCAACTAAAATCAGGACGAGACAAAAACGTTAGTCAGAATTCCACATATAACTCTGTACCAGATTCGCTGCATTAACGGCACAACAACGAGTTTTTAGTATTCGCTTTCCATAGGCACACTCGGTTCTTTGGCAGTTACAAAACATTGGTTCTGAAATTCTTTTTCTAAACTGTCTGCCTGTTGCAACATAGCAACATTATAGCAGGCAGATTGCTTTACCAAAGCCTGTGATACAGCACTTAACTGTAAAGTTGTGCATATTGCTAAGCCTATGAATGTTGCAAAGTTTTTCGTGAATCACAAATAACTAAAAACGATTTAGGATAGAAACCATTCTCACTAATTTCAAAACTGTAAATTATATCATTTATTGTGCTCCCATCGTAGCTTTTGTTATTTTAGTTTTGTATTTAAATAAAGTACTACTAAAACTAATCTTTATTAAAAAGTGTGGCACTGCCCTGTTGTAAGCAAGTAATAGTTAAATCATTAATGCATACATGGGCGGGCAATGTGGCGCAATAGAAAATGGTATCTGCAATATCATTTGCTGTTAAGGGAATGTAATTTTTATAGGTGGCAGATGCCTTGTCTTTGTCGCCTTTAAAGCGAACCAATGAGAACTCCGTTTCTACAGCACCGGGGTTTATAGAAGTTACTTTAATGCTGTGCTTTAAAAGATCAATTCTCATAGCTTGTGAAATTGCATCTACCGCATGTTTGCTGGCACAATAAACATTGCCATTTTCATACACTTCCTTTCCTGCAATGGAACCAATGTTAATTATATGCCCTTTGACGGCTTTTAAAAAAGGCATTAAGGCCCTGCTCATGTATAAAAGCCCATTCACGTTGGTGTTCATCATTGTATCCCAATCTGTAATATCTGCCTCGTCAAACGGGTCTCTGCCAAGTGCAAGCCCGGCATTGTTTATCAATATATCAATGGCTCTTTTTTCTGTTGGTAATTCGTTTACCGCATTAAAAACAGATTCCTTCTTCTGCACATCAAAACACAGTATAATAACATCTATATTGTATTTTTTTTGAAGATCTGTTTTAAAAGCATCCAGCAGTTCTTGTCTACGCCCGGTAATGATTAGATTGTAATTGTTTTCGGCAAATTTTTCTGCACAAGCCTTACCAATGCCAGATGTAGCCCCGGTGATAAAAACTGTTTTTGCCATATTGTTTTCGTGGTATTAAGTGGTATTAAATCGATGAGCGTAATGCTCGATATTGCCCTAGTAAATGTTATCAATTTTAGATTTTCAAAGATTTTATTTCTCATCATCTTATCAAAATCATAGTTCCTTTTCTAAATATTTTTTTATTTTTATAATCTGTGGCATTCGCCTGCCAAACAAATGTGCCCGAGTCCTGCATTACGCCTTTAAATTTTCCATCCCAACCATCGGCAACTTTACTTGTGCGAAACATGAGTACGCCCCATCTGTTATAAATACTAAATGACTCCAAAGATTTTATACCCAATGCAATTGGCCTGAAAAAATCGTTGTTGCCATCGCCACTTGGAGTAAATGCAGATGGTACATAAAGATCTGGCGGTAAAAAAAATACTTTTACGTTAATAGTATCTGTTGCAAAACAACCAATACTGTTGCTTACGGTTACAGTGTATTTTACATTGTTTTGCGGCAAAGATGTGGGTGTTGCTATGTTAGGATTATCCAGATCGGTTGCGGGATTCCACGAATAATTGGTACTGCCGGTAGCGGTTAATTGTAAAGGCTGCCCTATCACGACGGATGTATCTGAGGGGCCGGCATCAGCAAAAATTCTTACCACATTTAAGGGAATGCTTTTAAATACTGGTTTGGGGCATCCGAAAGTATCGCTGACTGCTACAGTATAGGTTAGGCTCTGTTTAGGAAAAACAGCTAACGGATTTGGAATATTCACGCTGTTTAAATAAGCCGGCGGAGACCATAGATACTTGCTGCCGCCCGTTGCATTTAACTGAGCATTGTTGCCATAACAAATAAGGGTAGGGCCGCTTACATTGGCAACAGGATAAGGAACGGTTCGCACCACAACTGTATCATTGTTAAAACATTTTTTAGAGATAGATGCAAATACATAATAAGTTGTAATTAAATCGGTAGGAAAAATAATTGGATTTTGTACAGTCGGGTCAACAATGCTGCTCGTCGGCGTCCAGGCAAAATACAGAGCATCGGTATTTAAAGTGAGCGTTGCACTGTCTGTTCTGCAAATAGTTGTATCTCGTGCAGATAGCAACGATACTTCATTTACAACCCTTACCAACACGCTTGCTGTATTGCTGCAACCCACCGGGTTTTCATATAATGCAGTGTACCTCGTTGTAACATCAGGGCTTACGAGCGGGTTGTAACTGTTTATATCGTTTATCATAAAATCTGGCGACCAGGTTACGGTGCCGCCGGTTGCATTGCTTCTCAGTTGTAAAGTATCTACTGTACAAATGAGTGTATCTCGGGATATTGTAAAGTCTGGTTTATCTACTATTCTTACTGGTACCGTCAACGTGTCTCTGCAGCCTCTACTTGAGCCCACAATGAGTTGCGCTAGATAGTTTCCTGCTGTCGCATAGGTGTATGTCGGGCTTTTAAGGGGGCTTGTATCTGCATTGGTTGTTTGGTCTCCAAAATCCCATTGCCAGTAATTTACAAAAGGAAATGTTGCAGTAGTTATATCATTAAATTGAACCGGTACACCTTTACAGGTTGTTGTGGCCGTATCGGCACCAGGGAAAAAACCTGGATATACCCTAACAATAGAAGTATCACTTGCTGCACAGGGAGTACCTGCGTTTACGGTAAGTATTAACTGATAATCGCCCGGGGCTGAATAAGTATGACTTGGAAATTCTAATGTAGAAGTATTTAATGCCCCGCTTGCCGGGTCGCCAAAGTCCCACGCAAAAGTTAGGTTAAGGGCAGAAGTACTTTCGTTGCTAAATTTTACAGTTAAACTATCGCAGTTTACATAACTTGATTTTAGCTCAGAGCTCGAAAAGTCGCATGGGGCTACGGTAACGATGAAATCTTTACGATGGTCAGCTATGAATGCACCGTTTCTGTAAGATTTTACTAAAACTGAAACAACATATTTACCTGCTTGTGGAGCAATGCCCGAGATGATACCTGACAAAGAATTTATGTTGGCTGAAAGACTGAATGGTGCTGTACCCTGATAAGGTAATGTATAAGGAATTGAAGGATAAGGAGGGGCTGCAGGTGTTGCAAATGCGGCGGGACAACCTGAGCATGTAGAATTATTTGCCGGCCCTCCATCATAAGCATCTATAAAGCTATATCTTAATTCATCAGCGTCGGGGTCAGTTGCACTAAAGTCAAGCATAAAAGGCTTATCAGCGCAAATAATATCTATTCCAGTTTGAAACCTCGCACTGTTATCAAAACCTGTTGGTAAGGTTGATAAGCCTGGAATAGAGCCTACGTAGGTAGCTCCTACCATATTGCCAGTATTATTTATACCATTTACTCTACAACAAGTTTGATACGCAATGGTAAAGCCATTATTATTATCTGTCAATTCAATTATAAAAGTATAAGATCCTGCTGTGTAGTTCAAAACCGGAGAATTTGTAATACAATCAGGAGTGAAAATGGGAACATTTTGCACACTTGCTCGTGGTACATTTAAAAAACCGCGTACCAGAGCGTTATTATCATTGTTATAAATTCCAATACCTACGGAAGCAGGCAATTGTGCACCATTCACTGTATTTTGATCTCTAAACAGCGTTAGCGTAATGCTATATCTTTTACTGTTTGGCGTAGTACCCGATCCTAGATAATCATAAATTATTTCCCCCCCAGTAATATGAGCAGCAAAAGCAGGAGCAAATCCACAAGCAAAAAAGATGATAAATAAAAATTGTCTCATATCTAAGAGTATAATACTAAGTTAGGCAATATTGTTGTATTGGCGGTATTCACACTCCCTAAACGGATTGTAAAAAATCGGCTAAATAATTATTTACAAGCATTGGTTCTTCTATCATTCCCATGTGAGCAGTCCTGCGCAATATATGTACGTACGCAATTTGTGGCAGGTGTGATTGTTGAAGCGTTTGTGCAATAGGTACGGCTTTGTCATGCTCACCCATGATAAATAAAATGGGCTTAGCAAAAGTGCTCAGAACAGCGGTTGTATCCTTTCTGTTTATCATGGCATTGTATTGTTGTACCAATACTTCAGGCGCAAAAGAATTTCCTATTTCGATAAGATCATCAATGGCTTTTTGGCTCTCGTCAACGTTAAAAAATAAACCGGGTATGGTTGTTTTCAAAAAAGCGGCTGTCCCATTTTCTTTTATAAATTCAATGGCTTTTTTTCGGACAGCTATTTTTTCTGCATCATCTGCATAAGCGCTGCTGTGAAACAATCCCAAGCCATTCAACATCGTTGGATATTTTTCTGCGAAAGCCATCGTGATATAACCGCCCATACTGTGCCCAATCAAAGTAAGACCCGTAATATTTTCCTTATCAATCATTGCTTTTAAAATATCAGCGTAATCAACTAGGCTAACATTTTCTTTTTGTAACATTTCAGATTTGCCAATTCCCGGTAAATCCGGTACAATCACTAAAAAATTTTCTTTTAAATGATTTACCTGGTCGTTAAAAACGCTGCTTTCTTCGGCAAAGCCATGAACGAGCATTACAGGGTTTCCTTTACCATACATGCTGTAATGCACAGATGTATTTTGGTATTGAATATTTTTTTTCATGATGGTAAAAATTGAATATTTCATTTTTAAACAGCTTTTGTCGCAACATCTTTTCTAAAAAATCTGCTGCCACTGCGCCAAATTAAAAGCACAATAAACGGTATAAAAGCATTGTTCATCTTCTGTGCCAGAAAGAACCAACTGCACAACAACAAAAATAAAAATACGGCGGTAAGAAGAGAATAAGTTTTTATCCGACTTGTATTTTTATTTATAAAAAATGCATAAAAAACATGTACTGGCCATGCCCATAAAAGATTGTAATTGTTTTTTGTCATTAAATGATCTGTACCCACCCACATAAAAATTAAAAGGACACCCAACAACCCTACCGCGAAAAATAAAAAAGCATCTAACCCAAGTAAAACAGCATGTACATATTTGTTTTTGAATAGACTTAAACAAATAAATAAAAGTAGCATTGAAACAAATAAAACAGTTGGGGTAAATAACTGCCTTTTTGTATTCGTGTCTCCAAGAACATAGAGGCTTTTTGAATCGGCAACGATGGCTGTATTTTTTGTTGAATCCAGTGCCATCATTAAATTCTGTGGGAGAAACTGCTGCTGCGGTATTGTCATTACAGCATCTGTTGGTGCACCAAGTAAAATATCAATACCAAGTTTACTCCATGCCTTATCATTGGCATCGAGGTATTGGTGTATGGCATTGCGAAAGGTATAAGAGGTGGGCATTACAGCCGGTAGCACTGGAGTGGGGCGTGGATATTTTACAATAATATCTCTTAGCCGTGTAGTACAATTATCAAAAAAGAAATCGTACATGTAGTATTTATTTTCTTCTTTAATATTTTCCATCAACGCCCTGTGGATGGTGATTTTTTCAACGGCGGTTAAATTTAAAAGCTGTTCCGTTATGCCTCTGTTTTCAACAATGTAATCAAATTTAAAATCTTCAAATTCTTGTACGTTTACATAATACCTCAACTGCCCCCTTATAAATTTTAAGTAAAAACCTACATCGTCAAAATTAAATGTGCCAAAATTATAAACGTGGTCTGTAACACTGTTGCTGTCTACAATTCTCAGTGCGCTGTGGCCAAAGGTTGAATACAATTCTTCTCCGGGCGTGCAGGTGAGTAAGGAGATGCGAATGCGGGAAGAGTCTTGTGCAAACGATTTATTTGAAATGTTATTTATACCTAAAATCAGTAAAGAATATAATAATATTTTTCTCATTTTCTTGTTGCCAGCAGCAAGGTGAAATACCCGCGCTTTCGCAAAGTTGTTTTATCTAAAATCGTTTTCTATTAATTTAAAAAAAGTATATAAATAGGCGGAGGGTTGCCAACTGCCAACTGCCAACTGTCAACTGCTAACTACTAATTGCCACCCGTCAACTGCCCTTATCTACTGTAATTAGGTGCTTCTTTGGTAATAGCAATATCGTGCGCATGGCTTTCTCTCATACCTGCATTTGTAATTTTTACAAATTGTCCTTTTACCTGCAAAGCTTTAATATCAGCCGCACCGCAATAACCCATACCTGCTTTTAATCCGCCGGTGTATTGGTGCACTACTTCCTGCAAACTTCCTTTAAATGGTACACGGCCTTCTATCCCTTCGGGTACAAACTTTTTTATATCATCTTCCACATCCTGAAAGTACCGATCGCTGCTGCCCTGTGCCATGGCGCCAAGTGAACCCATGCCACGGTACTGTTTAAATCTTCTGCCTTCGTAAATAATAGATTCGCCAGGGCTTTCTTCCGTGCCGGCAAACACATTACCCATCATAACGCAGGTGGCGCCTGCTGCAAGTGCTTTTACCATATCGCCTGTGTAACGAATACCACCATCGCTGATAATACCAATGTTTTTATTTTTAAGAGCCGATGCAGCTTCTAAAACGGCTGTAATTTGAGGTACACCTGTGCCCGCAACGATTCTTGTGGTACATATAGATCCCGGACCAATACCAACCTTTACCGCATCTGCACCTGCATCCGCCAAGGCTTTCGCACCTGCCGCAGTTGCAATATTACCGGCAATTACATCTAAATTTTTATATGATTTTTTAATTGCTTTCAGCATATCAATCACTCCCTTTGTATGGCCGTGTGCACTGTCTAAGCAAATAACATCAACACCTTCTTTGCACAAAGCTTCCACACGCAACATAGTATTTGAGGTAATGCCTACACCTGCTCCAACCAACAGCCTACCATAGGAATCTTTAACGGCATTTGGATGACTCTTTAATTTTAAAATATCTCCAAAAGTTACGAGCCCAATTAGTTTGCCTTGTTTGTTTACAACCGGTAATTTTTCTATTTTGTTCTTTCTAAAAATCAGTTCTGCTTTTTTTAAATCGGTACCTTCCGGAGCTGTAATGAGGTTGTCTTTTGTCATCACCTCGCTTACTTTTAATTTCTTATTTATATCAAAACGAAGGTCTCTGTTTGTGAGAATGCCTACCAGTTTATATTGTGCATCTACAATTGGAATACCACCGATTTTGTTTTCTCTCATAAGGCGCAACGCTTCGCCAATAGTAGCGTCGGGCAATAATGTTATCGGGTCAAGTATCAGACCATTTTCACTTCTTTTTACTTTGCGCACCTGTTCGGCCTGTTGCTCAATCCCCATATTTTTATGTAAAATTCCGAGGCCGCCTTGCCTTGCCAATGCTATTGCAAGTTTAGCTTCTGTTACAGTATCCATTGCGGCACTGAGCATGGGTACATTCAGCATTATTTTTCTTGTAAGCATTGTTTTAATACTTACATCTCTTGGTAAAACCTGGGAGTAGGCTGGTATAAGAAGTACATCATCAAACGTGAGTCCTTCGCCATAAAATTTACTTGGATTGGTTGTTGCGGGAGATTTTTTTAATGCCATAGGCAAAGATAAAGAAAATTACAATTAGACATGAGACACAAGACATGAGACACAAGACCGAATGCTGGAAGTTTTTAACTAAAGCTGAGGGTCACTTGTCGCCAGTATGACTTCGTCATTTCTACGTTAACTTAAAAACTTTCCCCGGCAACATAGAAACTACGCCCTGCATTTCCAGCATAAGCAAAGCATTGGCAACAGCACTGCTGCTTAATCCGCTTTTAAAATAAAGCTGGTCTATTTGAATACTTTCTTGTTGAGATAGAATATCCGTTATTATTTTTTCGTCGGGCGTTAATTCAATAAAAAGTTCACGTTGTTTTTTTACCTTTTTTGGGGCGTCTTTCCAGTTCATTATGTGTAGCAAATCATCTGCACAGGTAATGAGTAAAGACTTGTTGTTTTTAATAAGATAATTACAGCCCTCGCTTCGCAAATCGTTTACCCTGCCTGGGAAAGCAAATACATCTTTGTTATAACTATTTGCAAGTTCTGCAGAAATAAGAGAGCCGCCTTTTTTGCTGCTTTCTATTACGAGTAAGGCATCGCAAATACCCGCCACAATTCTGTTTCGGCGTGGAAAATTTTGACGATCAGGATTGGTGCCACTCATAAAATCGGTAAGCAAACCGCCTTGTAAAAGCATTTCTTTTGCTAACGGTTTATTTTGGGCGGGGTAAATTTTATCAAGCCCATGGGCTACAACGCCAACGGTTTTTAATTTGTTTTTTAAAGATGCTTTGTGTGCTATACTGTCAATGCCAAACGCAAGCCCGCTTATTACTAAAATTTGCTGTTCTGCAAGTTCTTCAATAAGCTGTTCGCAAATTGTTTTGCCATAGTCTGAGTTATTTCTTGTGCCTACTATTGAAATAATTTTTGCCGTATTTAAATCTGCATTGCCTTTGTAATACAAAAGGGTGGGGCTGTCATAACAATTTAATAATCTTTGTGGGTATTTTTCTGCTGTAATAAAGAAGGTCTGTATTTTATTTTTTTCTATGAAGGCTATTTCATCTTCGCAGATTTTAAAATCAGAAAAGTTTTTTATTGAATTTGCAGCAATTGTACCAATGCCTTCAATGTTTTCCAGCTGTTTTTTGGGGCATTTAAAAATGCTTTCTGCATCGCCAAATGTTTGTAACAATGCCTTCGCTCTTACATCACCAATATTAGGAACAAGGGTGAGTGCTATTTGGTAAAGAAGGTCTGATTGCATAAAAATTAAAGTCCAGTAATTAAAAATCGTTGAGATTTGTTCGCAATGATAATGACTTTGTCGTTACCAAATAAATAAACGATTTTATGTTTCTTCATACATACGCAAGGGTATTTTTTTGCTTTTAAGAATACATCTTATAAAGTCAATTTGGCTCTTATTATTTTCCAATGCATTTATCCTTCCAATCGTATCCATTGCGCTTGGTTTTCTATGAAGTTAAATTAGTTGCTTAGCACACTTAATTCTGTTCTTCTGTTATTGGCTCGGCCTTCTTCAGTTGTGTTGGTGTCTATGGGTTTCGCTTCTCCAAAGCCTTTGCCTGATAGGCGTTTTGCATCTATGCCTTTGCTTTGTAAATAAGATACTACCGCTTTCGCCCTGTTTACGCTCAGCAATAAATTATCTGCGGGTTTGCCCACATTATCTGTGTAGCCACTTATTAAAACAGTAAGCTTTGGGTTATCATTCATAAGGGCTACTACCTTGTCTAATTCTACATAGGACATTTTTTCAAGTTCGAATTTTTTAGAAGTAAAGAATATATTCTTCAAAACAATTGCTGCCCCTGTTTCTATTGGCTGCAAAGCTATATTTACGACCCTTGGCGAGTCAGAAATATTTCCCGTTAGCCTAAAACTTTCTGAATAAAAGAGATAACCTTTTCTGTTTACTGTGAACGCATAATTTTTTCCGGATGGTAATGTGGTTAGGTAATTTCCATCTTCGTCTGTCTGTAGTTTAGATAAAACATAGCCTGAGTCGAGTGTGGTTAATTCTACCGAAGATGGCAAACCTGCTTTTGTATTTTTATCATAGATTTTACCTTTTACCCAAAATGTTTTTTGTGCTCTTATATCTTCCCTCAGTTCAAAAGTATAAAGGTCCAATCCATTTTTAAAATCGCCTTTATCGCTTGCGTAATAAGCTGTTTTACCATCTGCAGAAACTACAAGCGATCCTTCATCATCAATTGTATTTATAGGGTAACCCAAGTTGGTAGGTGTTAGCCATTCTCCTTTTTCATTTCTTCTGCTTACAAACAAATCGCTCATACCGTAACCTGTGCGACTATTGCTGTTAAAATAAAGTGTTTGGTTGTCTGCATGTATAAACGGACAACCATCATCACCACTTGTATTTATTGTTTCGCCAAGGTTTTCAGGCTTTTGCCAATTGCCGTTTTCGCTTTTGTGAGATACCCAAATATCAGATCCTCCCAGGCCGCCTGCCCTCGTGCTGGAAAAATACAAGTCTCTTTTATCAGGCGACAACGATGGTGAGGTTTCCCATGCATCTGTATTTATATTTCTTCCAATATTTTCTGCTTCACTCCACTCCCCGTTTTTGTTTTTGTAAGAAATATATAAATCACAACTTCCAAAACCTTCGGGATAATTACAGCCGGTAAAAATGAGCCATTCACCATCTTCCGAAACATTTTGTGCGCCCTCATTAAAGTTTGTATTCAACATGCCTGCAATGGGTTTTGCATTCTGCCATACACCATCTACTTTGTTACTTTCGTAAAAATCCTCATCACCATTTATGCGCCTATTAAAAATTATTTTATTGCCGTCAACTGTAAGAGAAGGCAAATATTCTAATGCAGTTGTGTTGATACTGTCACCCATGTTTAGCGGACTGAACAGGTAGTTTTTTATAGACGATTTTTCTTTGTATTGCAGCGCAAATTCGTACGTATTTTTTCTGTAACTGCCTGCCTTAATACTTTGCTGGTTTAATTTTGGTGTACTTAAAAACTGGTTCACTTTTACAAGTGCTTTTTCAAAATTCCCTATGCCTGCAAGAGAAATTGAGTAAGGCAATAAATAAGTATTTGAGTAAACAGAGTCTTTAGAAAAAGCAGTTTCAAAATCGGCAACAGATGCCTGGTAGTTTTTCATATTTGCATAAATACCCGCGCGGGAAAGATATACGTCTAAATATTTAGGATCAGCTTTCAGCGCATCTGCAAGGTGTGCAACAGATGCTGTATATTTTCCATCAATTGCTTCCTGGTAAGCTGTTTCATAAAATACAACAGCCTTTTTATTTACTTTTTCCGGATTGTACCACTGCGCCGTTGTTGAATTAACACTAATTATAAATAACACAAACAACAAGGATTGAACCTTTTTTTTATCTCTCATCATATTTTATTAATAGGGTTGAAGATAATTTTTATAATAATAAGATAATGTGAAAATTTAGGTTATTCCCACAAAGTGCAACTTATTTTTTTCGCCATTCGAATAAAAAGGTTGATGCTTGCTATGATGTGATCTTCTAATGGCATTTGAGGTTAATATAGCCATGGTATTTGCGATACCCGGTTGATGATAATAACCTGACTATAACATCCCCGTGACGGGTAAAATGTAAAGGTTAAGGCACATTGATGTATTTGTGCAATTGTAGGCTAAGTTCCCACTTTGGATTTGCTTTAATGTAATGTACTATCAAGGTGGTTATTTCATGCGATTTGCTCCATTCGGGTTGTAAATAAAGTTTACAGTTTGGTGAAACCAAAGCAGCAAAATCTTCGGCCCATTTAAAATCGGTTTTATTAAAAATAATAATTTTTAGTTCGTTAGCTAAAGGAACAATCTCTGGTAACGGTGCTTTAAACTTTTTTGGTGAAAGACATATCCAGTTCCAACTACCAGATAATGGCGACGAGCCTGATGTTTCAATATTTGTTTGCAAGCCTGCTGCTTGCAACTGTTCTGTTAAAATTGTGAGGTCGTGTAACAATGGTTCACCACCAGTTATCACCACCATTTCGGCCGCTGTATTTTTTACTTCAGCTATGAGCGCTGCCACCTTTTTTTTCGGATGTGCTGCTGCATCCCAACTGTCTTTTACATCGCACCAAACACAACCAACATCACACCCGCCAAGCCTTATAAAATAAGCAGCTCTCCCCTGGTAAAATCCTTCTCCCTGTATGGTATAAAAACTTTCCATTACAGGTAATTCCGTCTTTATGTTTTCTAAAATTTCCAATACTAATTATTTTTTTGCACTTGCCGCAGCAAGCGTATTTTTTAAAAGAGCAGCAATGGTCATTAACCCAACACCCCCAGGTACAGGTGTTATAAAGCTGGTAATTGGTGCAACATTTTCAAAGTCAACATCACCTTTAATGGCATAACCTGTTTTTTTAGTTTCATCTGCAACCCTTGTAATGCCTACATCTATCACCACTGCACCCGGTTTTACCATATCGACTGTTAAAAACCGTGGTATGCCCAATGCCGCAATTATTATATCAGCATCTTTACAAATTTTTTCAAGGTTTTTTGTTCTGCTGTGGCAAAGTGTTACGGTACAATTTCCAAAACTCGTATTCTGGCTAAGTAAAATACTCATTGGCCGTCCTACAATATTACTTCTGCCAATTACCACTGCGTTTTTTCCTGTTGTTTCTATCTGATAATGTTCCAACATCAACATAATACCATAAGGCGTTGCAGGTATAAAAGTCGGCAAGCCCTGCACCAGTTTTCCTACGCTAATTGGGTGAAACCCATCCACATCTTTGGCAGGGTTAATAAGGTTAATAATGGCAGCTTCATCTATGTGTTTTGGTAGCGGCAGCTGCACCAAAATGCCATCTACATCATCATCCTCATTTAACTTGGTGATAGCGTCTGTAACCTCCTGTTCCGAAACGGCACCGTCAAACCGAATGAGGGTACTTTTAAAACCAACATCAGCACAGTTTTTTATCTTGCTGGCTACATACGTTTCACTTGCACCATCGCTGCCAATTAAAATAGCTGCTAAGTGAGGGGTGTGCCCTGTATTATTCTTATGCGAAATTGTTTGGGTTATTATACCCTCTTTCACAGTCTTTGCTACTATTTTACCATCTAAAATTTGCATTTTGCAAAAGTATATAACTAAAGGCACTTTTAATTTTTTAGCCCTGTATCGGTTATTGCTCTTTTATTTTATCTTAGAGTTCCAAAATAACACCTGCATTGAGAAAATTTTTATTATTAATGCCAGTAACCTTTCTGCTGTCATTTTTTTATTTAAACGTATTAAGCCAAACTTTAAGACAGTCTATCAGTCTGCCGTACGTGAGTCTCAGTGCTTATTCAACAAAGCAAACAGATCCTTTTTCGTTTACAGGTAACCAGGCAGTGCTTGCAAAAACCAACATCGGTGGCATAGGTGTTTTTGGTGAACGCAGGTTTTTGCAGGCAGAAAACAGTGTGTACGGCCTTGTAGCCGCCGTGCCTACCAAGTTTGGAAACTTTGGTGTTCAGGTAAACTATGCAGGGTTCGCAAATTTTAACGAACAAAAAGCCGGTCTTGCATACGGTCGGTCTCTAAGTAGTAAAGTTGATATCGGTGTTCAGTTTAACTACTATAATTATCAAATTCCTTCTTATCAAAACGGTGCAGCCGTTAATTTTGAAGCAGGCACCATTGTTCATTTTTCAGAGAAATTAAATGCAGGTGTACACGTATACAACCCAGTTGGCGGTACATTGAGTAAGGTAGCAGACGAAAAACTTGCTGCGGTTTACAAGTTTGGGTTGGGGTACGATGCATCGGAAAACTTTTATGTAAGTACTGAAATTATAAAGGAAGAAGACCAGCCGTTAAATGTTACCGGCGGCATTCAATATAGGTTTAGAAAACAGTTTTTTGCGAGAGCAGGTTTTAGAAGTGACAATAACACTGGCTTTGCGGGCGTAGGCTTTACATACGAAAAGCTGAGAATAGATGTTGCGGCGAGTTACCACCCACAATTGGGCATTTCTCCGGGCTTGCTCTTAATTTATAATTTTAAAGGAGAATAAAATGAACAGAATTTTACTTTCTTTTTTTTCCTGTTTAACGGTAGGTTTCTGCTGGAGCCAGGTGTCTGAACAGCCGCAAAACCCAAATGCACAGCCAAGTACAATTGTGGAGCAGCAGTTGGAAAATATAACAGAAAACAGCGAGGATAATGAAACAGAAGATGACTCGTATTTGCAGGAAATGATGCAATACCAAAAAAATCCAATAAATATAAATACCGCCAGTCCAGCTTTACTTGCAAGTATTCGAATGCTGTCTCCAATGCAGGTGCAAAATCTTATCAGTTATAGGACTTATCTGGGAAAGCTGTTATCTATTTACGAACTTCAATCTGTGCCCGGGTGGGATGTAGCAACCATACAAAGACTGCGACCCTACTTAAGCATAACACAAGAAAACGATTTATTTTCCGCGCTTGCAAGCAGGTTTCAAAATGGTGAACATACGGTGCTGCTAAGGGTGTCGCAAGTTTTGGAACAGTCTAAAGGTTATAAAATTGATCCATCGGCCGGTAAAAACTTTTATCCAGGATCTCCGCAGCGGTTATTTTTACGGTACAGGTATAATTACAAGAATAACCTACAATATGGGGTGGTGGGAGAAAAAGACGGTGGCGAGCAATTCTTTAAAGGTGCACAAAAACAAGGATTTGATTTTTATTCTGCCCATTTTTTTGCTAGAAATATAGGCATCATCAAATCACTTGCCATTGGCGACTACACGGTAAACATGGGGCAGGGTTTAACTCAATGGATGAGCCTTGCGTTTAAAAAGAGCCCCGACGTACTCTCAACAAAGCGACAGGCCGATGTTTTAAGACCTTACAACTCAGCCGGCGAAATAAATTTTCACCGTGGCATAGGCCTTACCGTTGCAAAAAATAACTGGGAGGCAACGGTTTTTGGTTCATACAAAGGTATTGATGCAAATTTTTCTGCTGGTGATACTACACAAATACAAGATGATTTTATTTCTTCCTTGCAAACTTCTGGTTTTCATAGAACAAAAAGCGAGGTGTTAGACAAGGGTGTGCAGAAGCAGCTTGCATTTGGCGGTAATGTTGCTTTCAGGTTAAGGGGCATACACGTAGGACTAAACGCCATACAATACAGCCTTAAATTTCCATTACAAAAACAGACCCAACCATATAATTTATATGCTCTAAACGGTAAAAGCTTTGGTAATTACAGCACAGATTACAGTTATACCTATAAAAACTTTCATTTTTTTGGCGAAGCTGCCATTACCAATAAAAAATATACTGGTTTTATAAACGGTCTTCTCATAAGCACATCATCTAATGTAGATATGAGTTTTATCTATAGAAATATTTCAAAAGGTTATCAATCTCTTTACACAAATGCTTTTACAGAAAATACGTACCCTACCAATGAAAAGGGTTTGTTTTCGGGCATTACAATAAACCCGACAAGCGCCTGGCGGGTTGATGCGTATGTGGATATGTATAAATTTCCATGGTTACGATACAGGGTTAGTTCTCCTACAACAGGGGCTGATTATGTAGGACAGCTTACGTATAAGCCCAATAAGCTGTTTGAAATATATACTCGTTTTAAATCTGAAAAGAAAGCAATTAACTACAACCCCGAAGAGTATGTGTTGAGCCCTGTTATCCCACAACCGAGGCAAAACTGGCGCACACAGTTTTCGTACAAATTGAGCCCTACGTTTACTTTTAGAAGCAGAACCGAAGCTATTTGGTTTGATAAAAAAGGCGCTGCCGCCGAAAATGGATTCTTGTTATACACAGATCTGTTATATAATCGTGCACTAAAACCACTATCTGCCAGCATACGACTTCAATATTTTGAAACAGACGGATACAACAGCAGGTTATATGCATACGAAAATGACGTTTTGTATAGTTTTTCCATACCAGTATTTTACGGAAAGGGGTATCGTTATTATTTGAATATTAACTATAATGTTTCGAAAAAACTTATCGTATGGGGAAGAATAGCCCAAACTTTTTATCCAGAAGATGCAAGTGTTGGTTCGTTGCTTGACGAAATAAACAAACAGTACAGAACAGAGGTAAAACTACAGGCACTTTATAAATTTTAACTATTTTTAACACTAAGCAGCGTATTATAACAGCCCGTTGTCATACTAATGTTAACCTAAGATGAAATATTTTATATTAACAATTTCTTTACGTTTAAAAAATATCCTTATTTTTACAATTCATTAAAATTTAACAAATTGCTCATGACAAGAATTTTATCACTGTTTGTGATGTTCATGCTCTTTGGAGTATTGGCATTCGCGCAAACCCGGGTGGTGACCGGGAAAATAGTGGACGACAAAGGTAACGGAGTCCCTGCCGCATCTATTAAAGTAAGTAACTCAAGTGCAGGTACATCTACTGAAAATGACGGCACTTTTTCAATTAAGGCTGATAATTCAACTATCTTAACAGTTTCATCTTCAGGGTATGAAACGCAGACTATCACTGTAGGAACGCAGATTTTTGTAGGCGCAATTTTAAAAACAACTAATACAGCTTTACAAGAAATCATAGTTAATACCACATTGGGGCAACAACAACGTAAATCTGCGTTGGGTACTGCAACTGCAAGTGTAAAATCGAAAGAGTTAACGCAAGGTCGCTCTACAAACCTTGCACAAGGTCTTGCGGCAAAAGTGACGGGTGTTAACATACAGCAAACAAACAGTGGTGTAAACCAAGATACACGTATCACACTGAGAGGTATTCGTTCTTTAACAGGTAACAACCAGCCGATGTTGATTTTGGATGGTATTCCGCTTTCATTGGGATATTTTGCTTCTATAAACCCAAATGATATTGCAGATATTACAATTCTAAAATCAGCAACATCCACTGCCGTTTATGGTCCTGATGGTGTGAATGGAGCCATTGTGGTAACGACTAAAAAAGGTTCTAAACTAAAGCCAAATATTACTTTAAGTCATTCTACCCAGTTTGAGACTATTAGCTACCTGCCTCAGTTTCAAAACAGGTGGGGTTCTGGTTATGACCAAGATCCTGCAACAGGGCAGGGTACTTATACCGCTTTTGAACAACAAAGCTGGGGTGATGAGTTTGATGGATCTATCAGAACATTAGGTGAAGCCGGTCCTCAAGGTCAATTATTCAAGCAAAAATATTCTTACCTGCCCAATGAAAGAAGAAATTTCTTTAATACAGGGGTTACAAACCAGACGGATGTATCTTATTCAACTGGTGATTTTTATTTAAGCGGACAAAATGTAAGCATCAAAGGAACTTTACCTGGTGATGAATTATCAAGAAGAACAGCGACATTTAGATCAGAAAAAGAATACAATAGGTTTAAAGCAATCTTTAATTTGAGGTACACGCAAACTAGATCAAATACTACTACCGCAAACTCTACTGTTTATTATGGCGTGACAGGTGCACCAGGTAATGTACCACTATCAAGATTTGCTGATTGGAGAAACGATTATTTTTCCAGCCCTGATGGTTATTATACAACTTACCTAGCGAATTTTGACTTAACACCCTATTTTGCAAAAGACAACAACCGCCAAGTAGGTAAAACTGACGATGTTTTTGGTAACGTTGAGTTCAATTATAAAGCTTCAAAATCATTGAATTTTGTATATAGAGTGGGTTTAACGATTACCAATGCAGATGCAACAGCAACCCGTGGAGCGTTTACATCATCAGATTTTTACCTATCAAGACCTTCAGGTCCATCACGTAAGGTTATTGCAGGGGCTGTAACGGACGCAAATAATTACAGCAATCGTTTGACATCTGAATTTTTTGCAAATTATAACAAGAGCGTAGGAAAATTTGATATTATAGGTTTATTAGGTTATTCTTTCCGGGAATCAAGAACCAAAGGAATTTCAGTTGGTAGTAATAACCTTGGTCAATCGCAATTCTTATCTATTTCAACCCGTTTAGGTGAGCCAACAGTTGGTTTAAACAATTCACTTGCGAGACTACAAAGGTTTTTTGGCAAAGTAGGCTTCAACTACGACAGAAAAATATATGTGGAGGCTACTGGAAGTTATGATCAAGATAGCAGATTGGTGCCCGCAGATAAAATATTTGACACAAAAAGATATTCTTATTTTTACCCGGGTATAAATACATCTATTTTGTTACATGAATTTTTCCCTTCTTTAAAAGAAAACAAGGTTTTGAATTTTATACAAATAAGAGGAGCGATAGCCAAATCGGCCAACGCGAATTTGGCACCTTACCAAAATGAAGTGAGTTTTGGTTCAGGAACCTTCTTCCCTTATGGAACGACGCCGGGTTACCAGATTGGTACGACGGTTTTCCCTAAAAACGGGTTAACGCCAGAGTTTGTGAATACAAAAGAATTTGGTATCGAATTAGGGTTTTTAAAGAAAAAAATTACTTTAGAGGCTAACTACTATACACAGAATAATTCTGATCAAATACTGAACGCTTCTTTATCTAACACAACAGGTGCAAATAGTACCTTGTTAAATGCAGGGGCTTTTAACAACAAAGGATATGAATTTGACTTAACGTTGAATGACCTTGTTAAGTTTGGTGAAGTAGGCTTTGATTTTAAAATAGGATATGTTAAGCAATCAAGTAAAATAACTTCTTTGGTTGATGGTGTGGATGAATTAGGTATTGGCAACTTTAACTTTGCAGTTGTGGGACAACCTGCCTATGTATTTAAAGTTACAGATTACAACAGAGACCCCGCAAGTGGTAAAGTCATTGTTAGCAGGACCACAGGTTTGCCAACGTTGACGAACGCCCAGGTGCAAGTTGGTAACACATTACCGACAGATATCCTTAACCTGAATTTAAATATGAATTGGAAAAATATTTCCGTTGCAATCGTTGGTCAATACAGTACGGGTAATAAAATCATAGCTGATCAGTTAGGCCAGTTCTTAGATGATAACGGAATTTCAAAAAGAAGTGGTGATTTTGGACGCAGAGCCTTCGTTTTTCCGAACTCAGTTTATGATGATGGTACAGGTAAATTTGTGAACAACACCAACGTATTTACACAGTCTTACGGTAGGCTTTTTTACAACGATAATTTAAATACAAATGCTATTACCAATTATCTGGCAGATGGTTCTTTCTTTAAATTGCGTGAAGTATCATTAACTTATACTTTCCCAAGTTCGTTGTTTACAAAGAGTGCGCTAAAAGGTGTAACTGCTGGTTTTTCTGGTCGTAATTTACTTACGTGGCTACCAAATTCAAACCAATGGACTGATCCTGAATTTACCTCTAACGGAAATAATGCATTTACAGGTAACGCAACAGGAAGAAGTACAGCATTTAATTTACCACCAACGAGGTTTATGGGTGCAAACGTAACATTCCAATTTTAATAAAATATAAATAGTAGAAAAATGAAAGTTATAAATTTAAAAACGGCATGTGTTTCTACAGCTATATTAGCTTTGGTTAATGTAAGTTGTAAAAAATCAGATTTTGCCATAAATACCAACCCTAATGCAGTTACTGCCTCTACAGTAAACTTTACGTCTGTGCTGCCTGCTGCATTAGCATCTACGGCCACCATACAAGCAACAAACTTTACGGTATTGCAAAGGTGGCTTGGCTTTTGGGCACGATCGGGCAGTTACCAGAGTATAGGCGATGAAGAGACCTATACCTTTACCAATGATTTTAACAGCGGAGGTTGGTTTAATTTGTATTACAATGCTACAAACTACGATTTTATAATAACCAATGCCAAAGCCAAGAATGCAGGATTTTATGAGGCTATTGCCCGCATAATGAAAGCACAGAATATGCAGATGTTGGTTGATTTGTATGGTAATATTCCTTATACTGAGGCTTTTCAAAGTGGTACAATAAGAACACCTAAATATGATGATGACCAAGCGATTTACGCCGATCTTTTCAGACAATTAGATATTGCAATTGCTCTGTTAAAGGATCCTGTTGCATCTTCAGTAGCAAACAATGCCGCTATTGCAACCAATGATCTTGTTTTTGCTGGCAATGCTTTAAACTGGAGAAGATTTGCAAATACGCTAAAATTAAGAATGTTAATACACACAGGGAATACAACTTTCCCTGGTGGTGTCGAAACAAATACATTTGTAGCGGGCATTAACCAAGCTGCTGAAATGGCGATAATTACCGCAGAAGGTTCTGGGTTTTTGGTTGCAGGTGTAAATGCGGAAATTAACCCGGGCTACAATGATACCAAGCCTAATCCCTATTTCAGGGCATATATAAGAAATGAGTCCGGTGCTTTGCCTGGTCTTGGAGACCAGACAAAAGCAAACGCTTATGCGGCTGGTACTACAGGTAATGTTGGGTATTATAGGTTCAATGGTGATCCAAGAATTAACCGTTTTTACGGTTTCCCTCCAGATCCTGCTGGTGGCACTACCCACAGGGGAATTACTTATGGGGAGGTAGCTGGTAATACTGCAAACATTGGCCCCAGATTATCCACTTTAGAAGGAGTTGGTTTAGTACCAAACGGTGCTGCATCAAGAGCATGGATATTAACGGCTGCTGAAAGTTTCTTCTTACAAGCGGAGGCCGCAAGAAGAGGTTTGATTACTGGTAATGCAGCAGCGTTGTTAACTACTGCAGTTAGAGAGTCTTTTGTATTTCTTGGTCTAACAGCCGCACAAGCTGATGCTTACTTATTGGGGAATGCAGGCTTTCCTGATGTTGATTTTAATGGAGTTTCTCAAGGACCTGGTTTGCCAGCTGGCGGAATCTATACTATTATTTCGCAAAAATGGTTTGCATTAAATGTTATTGCGCCTTTGGAGATTTATTCTGATTATAGAAGAACAAACTTTGAGTATGGAGTTGGGGGTGGATTTTTGATTGGGCCACCGATCTCTGTAAATCCTACGAAACCTGCGGCAATTACTAAAATTCCAATTAGGTTCTTTTATCCGCAAAATGAATATAGTTTTAATCCCGCCAATGTACTTGCAGAGGGAACAATAGATGTATTTACCGCAGGTGGACCAACAGGTAGAAATAGAATATTCTGGGATAACAATTAGTTCTCTTTTAGATAAATAACAACACAATGCCCATCACGCCTAATAAACATAAATTATGAAAAAATTATTATTATCTTCTCTTGTTGCGCTGTCGATACTTGGTACAGGTTGCTTAAAAGATAAGGATTACGAAGACCAAAAATATGGTATTCAAAATACCGAAGTAAAAGGAATAGGCTTTGTACAAAGTAATGTAATAGTTGCTTTGTTGGCTAATGCAACTCCTCAAACTATAACCTCTGCCCAAGTTGGTTTAAGTGCAAATGATGTTCCAAAAGCAGGTATGAATTACACTGTTGTTGCTTCACCATCGCTAATTCCTGCTGGCACTACTTTGTTGCCATCTTCTGCATATACTTTTAAAGCTAGTAACTCGGTACCTGCTGGTACATATAATGCTCCTTTTGAAATAGTAGTACCGAACGCTTCTTTGTTAAATTCAAACTTATCATATGGAGTAGCTTTTACCATTACATCTGCTGATAATGGGTATATAGTAGCAGAAAATTCTAAAGTAGTGGCGTTCACTATCAATGTGAAAAACATTTACGACGGAATTTATTCTGTAGTATCAGGAAATGTGACTCGTTACACTGCGCCTGGTGTGGTTGAAAATCCTAGTACACTTAATGGTTCATTGGCAGGCAACCCTGATGTAATTTTATCGACATCGGGACCTAGCAGTGTGGCTATTCCTATTGCAGGCCAAGCTGGCGGTTTACGTTGGGGAAATGGCTCCGGTTCTTTTGTTGCAGGAGTAGACGGCATCACATTAACAGTAAATCAAACCAGCAATTTAGTTTCTTCTGTTTCGGCTGCTAATGCAACATTTGGCAACTGGGTAGGAAGGCCGAACTATTATGATCCTGCTACCAAAACTTTTTATCTTGCTTTTAGGTGGAATCCAACAGCAAACGTAAGAGAATATGAGATCGTCTTGAAATACAAAGGTCCAAGACCTTAATATTGTAGAACAGATATGTTAAAAACTGCTTCCTTCTAGGAGCAGTTTTTTTAGTTTAAGTTTTTTAAATTTTATATTTGATAACAACTGAAAACTCCAAAATGAGTAATTATATTTATACCAAAACACATGGAAGAAAATTTGAACACACCCAACCAGCTAAACATAGAAATCTCCGAAGAAACATCCGAAGGCACTTATATTAACCTAGCCATTATTACCCACAGCCATGCCGAGTTTGTTTTTGACTTTGTAAGTGTAATGCCAGGCGCACCCAAGAGCAAAGTAAAGAGTAGGATCATTATGACACCTTTTCATGCCAAGCGCTTTATGAAAGCTATAGTAGAAAATGTACAAAAATTTGAAGCTGTAAATGGTACTGTGCAGGATTTAGAAGCTATTGAAATACCATTTAATTTTGGTGGGCCTGCGGGGCAGGCGTAAGATTATGTTAGATATTTTTAGAAGGAAAACAACTCGTTTGGAGCTGTTTCCCTTTTTTATTATAAACCATGTAGGTATTATTTACAACAAACCTTCATCTGAAAAGCTATAATGCCCCTCATCACTAACAATAATATGATCAAGTATTTTTATGTCAAAATAAGAAGCGGCCTGTTTTATTTTGTTTGTAAGTTCCTGGTCTGCCCTGCTTGGTTGTAGGTTGCCTGAGGGATGGTTGTGGCTTAATATTAGGCTTGTAGCACCTTCGTCGAGTGCTTGTTTGAGAATTACCCTTGGGTCAGCTACAGTGCCGGTAATACCACCCTTGCTCATTATTTTAAAGCTTTTAATTTTGTTGGCCTGGTTTAAAAAAAGCACGGCAAAAACTTCATTCGATTTGTCTTTTAAAATATTTCTTAGGTAGTTAGCAATTTCTTTGCTGCTGCTCACTTTGGTACGTTGCAACAATTCACCGCCACTTCTTCTTCGACCAAGTTCCAACGCTGCTGTAATGGCAATTGCTTTTGCAATGCCTATTCCTTTTATTTTTTGTAGATCTGCTAATGATAGCTTACCAAGTTCATCCAAATTATCCTTCCCAAGTTTTAGAATTTCTTTCGCAAGGTCTAAAGCTGATTTTTCCCTGCTGCCGTTGTTTATTATAATTGCCAGTAATTCTGAATTGCTCAAAACGTCAGCACCATGCTTGGTCATTTTTTCACGTGGCCTATCGTCTTCTGACCAGTATTTTATAGAAGTTTTACCGATTTCTGAATTTTCCATTAATTGTGCAGGTTATTGATGCAAACTAAATGTATTTTCGCACAAAATTCATCATTACTTAATATAGCCCATGCAATCCAACGTAAAAATATTTTCAGGTACAGGCTCTCAATACCTTGCAGAAAAAATTGCCAAAAAGTTTGGTGAACCTTTGGGAAATGTAAACGTGCAAAGATTTAGCGATGGTGAAATAGGTGTTGAGTTTCAGGAAAGTATTAGGGGTAGATCTGTTTTTCTAATTCAGAGCACTTATGCTCCATCAGATAATCTAATGGAATTGCTGTTAATGATAGATGCGGCTAAAAGAGCATCGGCGTACAAAGCGATAGCTGTGATGCCCTATTATGGTTTTGCACGGCAGGATAGAAAAGACAGACCGCGTGTTGCTATCGGCTCTAAACTTGTTGCAAATATGCTCACTGCTGCTGGTGCTGATAGGGTTGTAACAATGGACCTGCACGCACCACAAATACAGGGATATTTCGATATACCGGTAGATCACCTTGACTCCTCCGCCATATTTATACCATACATAGAAAGCCTTAATTTAAAAAATCTCACATTTGCCGCTCCAGATGTTGGTAGTGCAAACAGAATTCGTGAAATAGCTACCTATTTTGAATGCGAAATGGTGATTTGCGACAAGCACCGCAAGCGTGCAAATGAAATAGCGAGCATGGTAGTAATAGGTGATGTGACGGGCAGAGATATTGTATTAATTGACGACATTTGTGATACTGGCGGCACCCTCGCTAAAAGCGCAGGGTTGATGAAGGACAAAGGAGCACGCAGTGTGAGGGCATTGTGTACGCACCCAGTATTAAGCGGAAATGCTTACGAAAATATTAAGAGCAGTGCGCTGGAAGAACTTGTTGTGTGCGATACCATTCCGGTAAGAGGCATTTGCGATAAAATAAAAATACTATCGGTTGATGAGCTTTTTGCCGTGGCTTTAAGGAATGCTTACGAGAATAAGAGCATCAACAGTTTGTTTATTAAAGGCAGATTAAGAGAAAAATAAAATATATCATTTGAAAAGTACTAACGCAATACAATACTTTGGTGAGAAATGGAAAAATGTAAATTTCGATTTTGAGTACAGCAACGACTACCGGCTGGAGGTTTCGAATATGGGTAGGATAAGGTCGTTCAATAAAATATCTGATGGTAATATTTTAAAGGGATCCATCACCGAAGGTTATAAAATTATACGATTGAAATTTTTTAAAGCACCTGATCCTGCTACTGTGAAGCAAATGACAAGGCTACAGAAAAAAATAGCTGCTTTGTATTCAAATATCAAGGAATTAAAACTAAATGGCGAGCCTCAAGAATTGATACAGCCATTGCAGGATGAATTAAAGGAAATAAAAAAGCACTATTCCCTACAATTAGCCCTAAATACCAAAAACAGAACAATTCACTATCACTCCCTCATACACAGGCTGGTAGCCCATTATTTTTTGCCGGTGCCTGCTCCTGGCAAAACACTCGTTGCTCACTTAGATTTTAACAAGCTCAACAACGAAGTAAAAAATTTAAAGTGGATGACTCCCGAGGAGAACCAAAAACACCAGCTTATCAGCCCTTTTGTTTTAGAGGAAAAAAGGAGAAGGGCAGAAGAAGGTACTTACACATCTACAACAACAAAACTGACGGTTACCAAAGTAATGCTCCTTAAAAAGTTACTAAACGAAGGCAGGAAAACAGTAAAGCAGCTTTCTAAACAGTTCAGAGTAAGTGATATGCAGATTATTCGAATAAGGCGAGGGGAAAACTGGAAAGATATACCATCAGGATAAGCGTGTTGTAGAAAGATAAGGCATGTTCATGTGTGTTTTTGAAGTTAAAAGCCCTACTTTTGCACCTCATAAAAAATTAAATAATGAAAACAATTACAATCGAAGGACAACTGAGGACCGAAAGCGGAAAAAAAGCCACCCGCCAACTTCGCTCTCAGCAACTTGTGCCAGCTGTAATTTACGGTGGTAAATCAGAAGTAAATTTCTCTGCACCAGCAGCCGCTTTTAAAAGCATCGTTTACACATCAGAATTTATGTTTGCCAATATTACAGTAGATGGAAATTCTTACAAGTGTATTTTAAAAGACTTGCAGTTTAATAAAGTTACTGATGTATTAACACACCTTGATTTTTTAGAGTTGGTAGAAGATAAAAAAGTTATTGCAACTTTGCCTTTAAAATACACAGGTACACCAATGGGTGTAAAAGCGGGCGGAAAGCTTGTTTTAAAAATTAAATCTGTAAAGGTAAAAACGCTTCCAAAATACCTTCGGGAAAACATTGAAGTTGATATTAGTGCATTAGAATTGAATGAAAACATACGGATAGAGAATATCAAGGCCGAGAATATGGAAATTATGAACTCGCCAAGAATTCCTATTGCATCTGTAACAATGACCCGTCAGCTTAAGCAAGAAGAAACAGCGGCAGCAAAAGCACCTGCTGGTAAAGCAGCACCGGCAGCTACAGCGGCAAAAAAATAATTTAGGAAACAAATACATAAAAATGCCTTCGTAAATGGAGGCATTTTTAATATAAGCACTGTTTAAACTTAATTACATTTGCTGCATTATGCCATAAAGGCATTTATATTTTACGGAATACAGTTTGTACCCTAAAAGCATCGCCGGCTTGCGCAGGCACCATCTAATAAAAAACAACTTACAATGGGATTTGATAAGAATACACTTATAGGATTTGGCCTTATTGGCGCATTGCTTATAGGTATGCTTGTAATAAACAATAATAACAAAGCAACATTCGAGCTGGAACAAAAAAGAATAAATGATTCTATAGCTGCACTACAGCCAAAAATAGATTCTAATACAGTAAAGTTGGATATAAAAAAGGCAGACTCTTTAAAACAAGTAAAGCAAACGCAGGGTTTTGTGCAGGATACCGTAAAGCCTCAAATGGTAGCTTTTGAAAACGATGTAATGAAAGTTACTTTTAATACAAAAGGTGCCCAACCAGCAAGTATACAACTGAAGAAATACAAGAAATTTGACAGCACACAGGTATTGCTTCAAAGTGGAAATTTTAATAAAATTTCATACGATATTATGTCGGGTAATGGTGTAGCAAGAACGGAAAGTATAAATTTTACTGCTCAGCCTGTTGTTGTAAACGCAGATAAAAGCCAAACAATTTCTTTTAAAACCGGTGATTCTACAGGTGGTAAAGAGGTTATACATCAATACACAATCCGCCCGGGTGAGTATATGATGGATTTTAATATTATAGCGAAAGGAGAAAATTTATTTACACAAAACGTACTTAATTTATTGTGGCAAACAGAAGCATCACAAATTGAAAAAGATCATAAATATGAACTAACGCAATCGGAGATAGGTTTTGTAGAACAGGATGATTATGATTTTGAGCATGCGGCAAAAGAAGATTCAAAAGCGTTTTCGAAACCGATAAGTTTTATTGGTTCAAAGCAGCAGTTTTTTATTGCTGCCCTTGTAGCAAAAGATAAATTTGAATCAGGCTCCGTATCATGGAAAGCTGCTACAGACAGTAATTCATTTTTGTTTAGAACAACTGCAAACCTAAGAATTCCGGTAAAGCCCGTTGCGGGAACATCTACTACCGCTCTGCAATTTTATTATGGGCCGAGCGATTATAACATCCTAAAAAAATACAATAACCAAATGGAAAATATGGTCCCTTACGGGTCAGGTATTTTCTCTTTTGTAAAATATATTAACAGGTATTTTTTACTCCCGGTTTTTGATTTTTTGCAAAAAAATATTGCCAGTTTGGGTATCGTTATCTTATTGGTAACACTACTTATCAGGCTTATAACTTCTCCTATACTATACAAAAGTTACTTAAGTGGTGCTAAAATGAAAGTTTTAAAACCCGAGGTTGATGCTTTAAAGGCTAAGTTTACTGATAAATCGGGCCAAATGGACCAGCAGGCGTTTAGCATGGAGCAAATGAAGCTTTGGCGTACGGCTGGGGTAAGTCCGCTTGGTGGCTGTTTACCGGCTTTGTTACAAATTCCTATTTTTATGTCGCTCTATTATTTCTTTCAAAGCAATATTGATTTAAGGGGAAAAAGTTTCTTGTGGGCTAATGATCTTGCAGCTTACGATTCCATTTTAAAAATTCCGTTTAATATTCCATTTTATGGTGACCATGTAAGTTTATTTACATTAACTGCAGTTGTTACAAGTATGCTTATTTCTATTTACAGTATGAGTAATATGCAAGACAACAGTAATCCTGTAATGAAATACATGCCATATATCTTTCCTGTTTTATTATTAGGTGTTTTCAATAACCTGCCGGCAGCCCTTACATGGTACTACACCATATCAAATACCATTACTTTGTTGTTGCAAATTGTTATACAGAAATATGTGATAAACCACGAAAAAATTCTTGTACAGATAAATGAAAACAGGAAAAAGCCGGTGAAAAAATCTAAGATCGCCGAAAAAGTAGAAGCCATGCAGGAAAGCCAAAGAAAGCTGCAGGAGCTAAAAAATAAAACGAGTAAAAATTAGATTTAGTTAAAGATATGTTACGATAAACTGCGCTGCTTACGGCGCAGCTTTTTCAACACCGTTAAAGCCATTATTCGGCACACATTTTACTACCTTAACAAAAACAGTTACAATGAAAAGGTTACCGACTATTTTATTTACAGTGTTGAGTTTATCTGCTACTGCCTCATCTGCGCAAAAAATAATGAATGATGCAGTTGCGACTTACACAATTTCTATTGAAAGTGTAAATGGTGAAAAGCAGATCTCTAGTTCTTTAAGCGGTGCAACAGTCACCATCTTTTTAACAAAAGATAAGAGCAGATCAGAAATGGTAAGTGCACCCGGAACAGAAACAACTGTGTTTGATAATAAGGCAGGCAAAGGATTTATTTTGAAGGAATACAGTGGGCAGAAATTAATGATAACAACCACTTCAGAAAACTGGGCCCAAAAGAACCAGATAAACAGCCAGCTTAAGTTTGAAACGGCAAGTGGTAATTTTAATATAGCAGGTTATAATTGTAAAAAGGCAACGGCAACAAGCGCGGATGGAAAAAATTATACAGTATACTATGATCCATCCATTGTGGTTGCAAATACAACCTATAACAATGCTTTTTCACAACTACAGGGTTTGCCTATTCAATACCAACTTTCATCAGGAAATTTGGTGTTTAAATACACATTAAATAAATTGAGTACTGACGTATTGCCTGCAGCAAAATTTGACGCACCCAAAGTTGGATTTAGGGTGATGACTTACGAAGAAAACCAACAATTTAAAAAAGGAGAATGATATTAGTGAACCCTAATAATAAGCTTTGTGCCAGTATAACCCTGGCGAACATCAGCCACCAGAATTTTTTTCTTATACGGAAGAATATAAACGCTGTTACCTTTCTGATATGTTACTAATAAATTAAAACTCGGTGCGGTAGCGGAAACAGCAGGTATGCTAACAAGTGAACCAGTGTATCTCAAACCATTTTTTAGATTGAAATTTAAAGACTTTGTAAAATCTACTGGCGATTTAATATTTAAAACGACCTTGTTTTTCTTTTTACCAACGCCTCTGTCAGCAAATGAAACAGACATTTGCAGCGTAAACAAGATTACAAAGAATAGTATGTAGAGTGCTTTTTTCATTAAATATTAACAAATGTACTATAATTAACGAAACATTTAAAATTTTATTATGTAGATGTGACTTTTTTGTTGATAACCATTTTTTTGAAAAGAAATAGTTCTCAATAAATCATTAAATTACATGCTATAAGCTTGAAATATGAGAAACGACAGATACAGGCAAGAAAGAGAAGAACTAAAAGAATTACTGGCACAGTATGATAATTTAAAGGCAGGCAGGGCAAATTCTTTTATTGAGCAGGAGGGATTTGAAAGATTAATTGAATATTTTGATGAGAAAGATAAATTTGAAGATGCGTTAACGGTATGCGAATACGCAATCAGTCAATATCCGAACACAGCTGCGCTTTTGCTGTTGAAAGCAAATTTATTAATAGTTACTAAAAAATATCCTTTAGCGTTGAAACTGTTGGATGAGGCCGAAAAACTGGACGCCACGGATAGTAACTTATACATTTTAAAAACAGATACTTACTTAGCATTAGATATGCAGGAAAAAGCTGCCGAAGTATTGGAAAATGCAATTGGCGATTTTGAAGGGGAGGAGAAGATAGACCTAGTATTTGAGTTGTGCGACGTATACGATGATTATGAAAATTTTGAAAAAGTATTTGATTGCCTTGTGTTAATTCTTAAACAGGACCCTGCAAATGAAGAGGCTTTATACAAAATATGTTTTTGGACAGATTTTACCGGCAGAAATGAAGAAAGCATAACACTTCACAAACAAATTATCGAAGAACAACCCTTTAACGAGCTTGCCTGGTTCAATTTGGGCGCAGCTTACCAAGGAATAAAACTACATGAAAAGGCATTGGACGCTTATGCCTACGTTGTTGCCATAAACGATAAGTTTGAAAATGCCTACCGAAACATGGGTGATGCCCATTTACGTCTTCGCCAGTACAAAAATGCCATAGAAAGTCTCGAAAGAGTATTGGAACTTACGATGCCTGAACCGGTACTTTACGAAGCGATAGGGCATTGTTACGACAGGCTCGAAAACTTTGCACAAGCCCGTTTTTATTATAGAAAGGCGAGCCATTTAGATACGGAAGACAGTCGCATGCATTACAGAATTGCCTGCACTTATATGAATGAGGCAGCATGGACAAGTGCGATAAAATGCCTAAACATAGCTCTTCGCACACAGCGCATGCAACCCGACTATAACCTTGCTTTGGGTCAGTGCTATATGCAAATGAATAATATTGATGAAGCACTCGCTTGTTTTGGTAATGTTGTGCGGATGCGTCCTAAAAATATAAACGGGTGGACGGAATTATTAAAATGCCTTTTGCACGCAGATTTTTTTATAGAAGGTATAGAATATGCTCAGTTTGCTTACGAACAAACCGATGGAAAGACCATTTTCTTATTTTATAAAAGCATGTTTTTGTTTGCAGATGGTAAGTTTAAAGAAGCAGTATTGCAATTAGAAAATGCAATGGCAGAAAACCCGAAACTAATTAAGAAATTTATACAGCTTGATCCTCGCATTTTAAAACACCGGCAGGTAGTTGAAATAGTAGCACGGTACAAAAAGAAACGTAGTAAGTGAAGCTAGCATGTCCTTTTGTTTTAGTTTAAATATATTTGCCGCTTCTTTTAAAATTTTCAAAATAATATTCAATGAACTTTAATCTTTCTCAAATGCCGGAGCGTACGGCACAACCTCGTACAAACGGGCTTACAATGGTAATGGACAAAGGCTTAAGTATTGAAGAAGCAAAAAATTTTATGAGCATTGCCAGTCCTCATGTAGATATTGTAAAACTAGGGTTTGGTACTGCCTTCGTTACGCCTAATTTAAGAGAAAAGTTGGCTGTGTATGCTGCTAGCAATATCCCTGTATATTTTGGCGGAACTTTATTTGAAGCATTTTTAATACGCAACCAGTTTGATGATTTTGTTGCCATGTGCAATGATTTTGGTATTTCCACAATAGAAGTAAGTGACGGTTCCATCACTATACCTCATACAGAAAAATGCGGGTACATAGAAAAACTTGCGAAGAATTTTAAAGTGTTTAGTGAAGTAGGTAGTAAAGATGCAGCGCATATAATACCACCGTATAAGTGGATAGAATTGATGACTGCCGAACTTAGTGCAGGAGCCAGTTATGTGATTGCAGAAGCACGTGAAGCCGGTAATGTAGGCATTTACAGGGGCAGTGGTGAAGTGCGTGAAGGATTGGTACAGGAAATACTTACCCAAATACCTGCTGAAAAAATATTGTGGGAAGCACCACAAAAAGCACAGCAGCTTTACTTTTTAGAATTGATAGGTTGCAATGTAAACCTTGGCAATATTGCCCCGTCAGAAATGCTTGCGTTAGAAGCTATGCGAATCGGTTTAAGGGGTGATACTTTTGAGTTTTATTTGGACAAAAAGTAATTTGTTTAGGGGCTGTAAGCGGTAGAAAACTTTACTCGACTTTTGATCGGGCTATTCGTTACAATCTTTTTATTTGCTGACGCACCATAAAAAGGATTTCCACTTCTATCCGCACTGTGTCCCGATAAGTTTGTCGGGAGCCTTTCATCAGTAAAACTTATTTCAAAAATGCTATAGAATATGCCGGCTCTTAAAAGGCCGGCATATTGATTAAAACAAACAAACTTTTATGAAATTATTTGGTCTCATTGGTTATCCACTTGGTCATTCATTTTCAAAAAAATATTTTGATAAAAAATTTAAAGAAGAAAATATTACGGATGCTGAATTTGAATTATTTGCAATTAGTTCTATCGATGAATTTCCAAATCTTCTACAGGAAAATTTAAGTTTAAAAGGACTTGCAGTAACTATTCCGTACAAGCAAAGTGTACTTCCTTTTATCAATTATGTAACCGTTGCGGCAACACAAGTTGGGGCAGTAAACTGTATAAAATTTATTGACGGTCACACTATAGGCCACAATACAGACGTAGTTGGTTTTGAAAAATCATTGGCTCCATTGTTGCAGCCTCAGCATACAAAAGCCCTTGTGTTGGGCACAGGTGGCTCATCTAAAGCAGTACAATATGTTTTGAAGCAGTTAAATATTCATTTTTTGTTAGTAAGCAGAAATAAAAGCAATGTACAAAATTGTATTACTTACAACGAGATAGTCGACAAGATTATGCGTGAATATTTTCTCATAATAAATTGCACGCCGGTTGGTATGAAGCCACATGAAAGTGGGCTGCCTGCAATTCCCTACAATTTACTTTCGACAAAACACCTGCTCTACGATCTTATTTATGCGCCCGAAAAGACACCGTTTTTACAACAGGGTGAACGCCTCGGCTGTACTATAAAAAACGGGTTTGAAATGCTTGTACTACAGGCAGAAGAAAACTGGAAAATATGGAATGCTTAATTTGTTGACTGCAATAAGGCACTAAATTTTTCGGGCAGTGCACTTACCTTTTTTTCTATGTAATTGTAGCAAACCATGCCGGTTTTAGCTTTGGCAATTAATATTCTATGCTCATGTCTGTTTACATGTATTTGGTAATACAGTTCAAAGCCTGCTCTGCTTATTTCTCCCACGGCAATGTCGATTTTTAAAATATCTCCATAAAAAGATTCGCCTTTATATTCCACAGCTAAGTCAGCCATAATTAGGGAAGCACCTTCAATGTTTAATTCAGTATAATTTTCTTTTGCAAGCCATTGCACACGGGCTTCATGTATGAAGCGTACGAAGGCATCGTTGCCTACATGGTTGCCATAATTTATGTCGGTTATTCTCACCGCAATTTCTGTAGAAAATATTTTATGTTCTGGCATTAATAATTTAACTCTGATCATCGTGACCATTTAAAAATGTAATCAATTGAACTAATGCTTTTTTTCTGTGGCTGTATTTATTTTTTTCTTCCATTGCCATTTCGGCAAAAGTTTTATCTGCACCATTAGGTGTAAAGACGGCATCGTAACCAAAGCCCATATTTCCTTTTTCCTGATTATTTATTTTTCCTTTACAAATACCGGTAAATAAATATTCTTTGTTGTTCAGCAGCAGGCAAATGACTGTTTTAAACTGTGCATTTCTTTCTTCTTGCCCGTCCATATTTTTTAACAGCATTGCAATGTTTTTTTTACTGTCAGCCTCATCACCGGCGTAGCGTGCACTTTTTACGCCGGGAGCACCATTTAGTGCGGTTACTTCAAGGCCTGTATCTTCACTAAAACAATTTTGTTGTGTGATAGAGAATATTACGGTCGCTTTCTCTCTTGCGTTTTCTTCCAGCGTATCAAACGGTTCAGGAATTTCAATATCAATACCTGCCTCTTTTAATGTTACAATTTGTAAACCTGCTGTTAATGCGTGTTTAATTTCAGCTATTTTGTTTTGATTGTTTGTGGCAAATATTAACTTCATGTGTATTGGTTTAAGCAATAGAGAATATTTTTTTTAATGTATTCCATAACAGTTTTTTTTCTTCTTTGTCGCCGGCAAGTTTTTGTAAAGAAGGCGTACATAAATATTGTTGTTTGTTGTACGATTGCACCTGGTACATTGGTATTTGTATAGGAAACCCAATCGCTTGCGGCTCTGTACCAATAAACAAGATGATAGCAGGTGCAAACTGGTTTGTAAGTGTTTGGTTGCTTATGTTGCTGTCCGTAAAAATATTTACCAATGCTACATCGGCCATGTTTATACCGCAAGCACTCAACACCTTCATTAAAAAGCTAAGTTCATCATCCTCTAAAAAAATATGGTCTTTTTCATTTACGAGTACCAAAATATTTTTACCGTTTTTACCTAAATATTTTATTTGATGTTGAATATTGTTTTCTGTTTCTTTTAAGTCTTCTCGTACAACTGAATCAACTTTGTCGTTTTTTTTGATAGCGAAGGATGAAACGACAAATGTTTTTTCATACATTTTTTTGACTAAAAAAGGAGAAAGTTTTATATCATCTAAGCTCATAAAAAAGGCATTTGCAGGTTATTTTTCGTTTCTTTGCTGCAAAAATAAACGATTATGATTGCTGCTATTGATTTTAATATTACTAAGGTAGAAAGAAGTAAGCTCAATGATATAAATCTTGAGAATATTCCGTTTGGTAAATACATGACGGACTACATGCTGGAAGTAGATTACGAAGACGGCAAATGGTTGACTCCGGAAATTAAGCCGTATCAACCGATGTTAATGGCTCCATCCCTTGCTGCAATTCATTATGGCCAATCTATATTTGAAGGTGTAAAGGCTTATAAAACTCCTGCCGGAGAACCTTTTATCTTCAGACCGCTAGATAATTTTAGAAGATTTAACAAGTCTGCTGAGAGAATGCAAATGCCTACTATACCCGAAGAAATTTTTATAGATGGAATGAAGGAATTGATTAAACTTGATAGCAATTGGATTCCTGCCAAAGAAGATCACTCACTTTACATTCGACCATTTATGTTTAGTACAGACGAAACGATTGGTGTAAAACCGAGCGAAAAATATAAGTTCATGATCATTCTAAGCCCAACGGGCCCATATTATGCAACGCCAATGCGTATTTATGTTGAAGAGCAATATGTACGTGCAGTGCCGGGTGGTATTGGGTTTGCAAAAGCAGCGGGTAATTATGGCGGTTCTATGTATCCAACAGCACAGGCAAAATTGAAAGGTTACGATCAGGTATTATGGACAGATGCTTTTGAGCACAAATATGTACAGGAATGTGGTACTATGAATGTGATGTTTGTTATAGGCAATACAGTTGTAACGCCAGACCTTACCAACGGAACAATTTTGGATGGTGTTACGAGAGACAGTGTAATTGTTTTGCTGAAAGAAATGGGATTAACAGTTGAAGAGCGCCCGTTAAATATTGACGAAGTGATAGAAGCGCACAAAGCAGGTACCTTAAAAGAAGTTTTTGGTACAGGAACTGCAGCAACCATATCATTAATCAAAGAGTTGCGTTACAAAGATTATGTGATGGAATTTGATGTAGAGAACTGGGAAGTTGCACCGAAAGTTAAGAAAATGCTCAACGATATTCGCTACGGGAAATCAGCTGATAATAACGGCTGGATGATGAAGCTGTAAGAGGAAGATGGACGACGCACTTATGGACAACAGACGATGGATGCCAGAAATACGAAGACAATTTTATTAATAGGATGATTTGCAAGGTAAAAGCCATGGTTTGTATGCTTATTCAAAGGTTAAATAAGAAAAAAGACATTTTTTTAAATTATTTGAGTTTTTTAAAACATAAATTCCTACCTTTGCCGTCCGAAAAAAAAGGTTATATAAATGCCAACTATAAATCAACTGGTAAGAAAAGGAAGAGAGATTATTAAAGCGAAAAGCAAATCCAGAGCATTGGATGCTTGCCCGCAGCGTCGTGGTGTATGTACGAGAGTATATACTACAACTCCTAAGAAACCAAACTCAGCATTGCGTAAAGTAGCAAAAGTTCGTCTTACAAATAAGATTGAGGTTATCGCTTATATTCCAGGTGAAGGCCACAACTTACAAGAGCATAGTATTGTTCTGATACGTGGCGGTAGGGTAAAAGATTTGCCGGGTGTACGTTATCACATCGTTCGTGGATCGTTGGATACTGCGGGTGTGAAAGATCGTAAGCAAAGCCGTAGTAAATACGGAACTAAAAGAGCAAAGAAGTAGATATAAGATTTGAGATATTAAATTTGAGATGTTATATTTCTTTTTTAATGTTTTTCAAACTTGATATTTGATACTAGAATCTAGATACTAAATTAGGGTTGAGTAAAGTTTTAAATCTTGAAGAAATTCAGCCCACAAATTAAAAATTAAGAAACAATGCGTAAAGCACAAGCCAAAAAACTCCCTTTAGCACCGGACCCAAAGTTTAACGATAAATTAGTTACCCGTTTTGTAAACAACCTAATGTGGGAAGGTAAAAAGAGTGGGGCATACAATATTTTTTACAACGCTTTAGATAAAGTAGCAAAAACAACAGGCGAAGATGGTTATGAAGTTTGGAAAAGAGCTTTAACCAATATTACTCCCGGTGTAGAAGTTAGAAGTCGCCGTATTGGTGGTGCTACTTTTCAGATTCCTGCTGAGGTTCGTCCTGACAGAAAAATATCTCTTTCTATTAAGTGGATGGTACGTTATAGCCGCGAAAGAAACGGACGTAGCATGGCTGATAAATTAGCTAATGAAATAGTGGCAGCAAGTAAAGGTGAAGGTGCTTCTTACAAGAAGAAAGAAGATACACATCGTATGGCAGAAGCGAATAAAGCTTTCGCTCATTTTAGAGTTTAATTACAACAATGAGTTTATAGTATCGAAGCCACTTTTTAAAGAGTGGCTTTTTTATGTGTGTCATGCATTCCATTGTTGTTAAAAGTTAAAGTCTTTAGCAGGTCATCTAACGGTAACTGCTAGTCCGAAGTAAGGGTGTTAACCGTGAGGTTAAATCTGAAGGAAGCTGCGGATAAAGTTGTGATTTGACGAAGATAAAAAAATATAAGTCTTACTCATTGGTTAAATTGGCATCAGACATTGAAGCACTACAGTTAGACGTAAACATGAGATAGTCAATCTTGCAGCCTACAATGAAGGAACAATGAGCTTACCATGTGAGGTCTGTTTTTTTTAGAAGCATAGGAATAAATCTACTCTCGTAACATTAGTATCACGAAACAATGAAAAAGAAACAAAAGTTTGCAGAAGCCAAAGTAGCGAGGAAGCTTTTGAAATGAGAGTGGAGCGAAGGGCTGAATCTTTAGAGTAGGGGAGCTTGCCTACCGCCAGGCAGGCTTTTTTAGAAGTGGTAAAAGTCAAAATACTATGGATTAAAAATCCATAGGTTGAAAATACAGTCGACTGAGAAAGTCGGTTGAATTTGCTTTGAACAGCATTGAAAACTTTAAACGAAAGTTCATTGAAATTATTCAAGAATATTTTTTATTTAACAGCTTGTGGTTGTCATCATGATTAATATCTCTGCATTGTATAAATGCCGGCACAATAATGCGTGTGCGCATGTCCAACGCATCGCCAATGCTGTTGATGATGTTGGGGCATCCCACTCGAGGCGTTACTCCAAAGATTTTCTAATTAAACACAACATAGTGCCACTATTCTTTAACCTATTGCCTTAAAATACTTTCATTATTTTTGCCCCATGAATATTGCATCTTATATTGATCATACCATTCTCAAACCTACTACGCTAATAGCGGATGTTGAGAAACTGTGCCGGGAAGCGTTGGACTATAAAGTAGCAGCAGTTTGCGTACCACCCCTTTTTGTAAAGCAGGCAAAATCTTTGCTGCAAAACAGCGATGTAAAAACAGCAACTGTAATAGGTTTTCCTTTTGGCTACAGCGCTATTGAAGCAAAGTTGGCAGAAATATTACTGGCAATTGTGGATGGCGCTGATGAGTTTGATGTTGTAATAAACATTGCCGCACTTAAAAACAACGACTGGCAATATCTGGCAAAAGAATTAAATACCATTTTACCCATTGTAAAAGGGAAAAAAAAAATAGTAAAAATTATTATTGAAAGTGGTGTACTGAGCGACGAAGAAATAATAAAATGCTGCGATTTGTATGGCATCGCCGGTGTCGATTTTATGAAAACATCTACAGGCTATGCCGAAGTTGGTGCCACGGTGCGTGCAGTACAATTAATGAGAAAACATTTGGCAGATACTGTAAAAATAAAAGCAAGTGGTGGCATTAAAACTTATTCGTTTGCCGAAGCATTGATTGCAGCTGGTGCTGATAGAATTGGCTGCAGCAGTTCAATAAACATAATTGAAGAAAGTAATTCTGAAGTTAAAATTACCTCTTAAAAAATGAAGATGAAAAATATAAAATCTATTTTATTAATATTTACGCTGTTTGCTGTTACAAACTCAAAAGCACAAGGTATAAATGACAGTACCGGGTTTGGTACAGCCGTTGTTATAAAAGATGAACGCATTGACCTTCTTGGCAAAAAAATGGCAGAATACAACACTAGTTTGGGTATTGTAGCTTATGCCAACGGACTCACTTCTGCAAAGGGTTATCGATTAATGGTAATAAGCACCAACGACAGGCCACTTGCCATGAAAATTCGTTCACAACTGTATCAAATGTTTCCAGACCCTGTTCAGCATAAACTATACATGAGTTATCAACTGCCTAACATAAAAGTAAAGTTTGGTAATTTTTTAGATAAAGCTGAGGCTGACAAGGCAAGGAAACAAATTTTAAATGCTAAAATTGTAACCACGAATATTTATATATTGCCTGAAACAATTGAGGTAAAACCCGTAAAAGAAGAGAAAGAGAAAGAGAAAGATTAGGCAAGTGGGTAGTGGTAAGTGGCGAGTGGGTGGAGGCCTTGGGCAAGTTTGCAGTTGGCAAGTTTCAGTTATCATCGTTTTTTAAATGAGTTATTAGCTAACAAAGAGAAATCAATAAACGCTTAACCAGCAATTCAAAACCGGTAACCCTTAACCCGTAACCCGTAACCATTAACCCATAACCATTAACCCATAACCACTAACCAATACAAGATTGAATGATAGAAAAAATAAAAGCACTGTCAGCAAAATACAAAGAAGAATTTATTGCAATACGCAGGCATATACATGCCAATCCTGAGTTAAGTTACGAAGAGTTTGAAACATCTAAATTTATACAAAGCAAATTAACAGAATGGGGAATACCATTTGAAGTAAAAGCAACAACAGGCGTAGTTGGAATTATTAAAGGAAAAAATGCAGAAGAAAGAATTGTAGCACTTCGTGCAGATATGGATGCACTTCCTATTGTTGAAAAGAATGAAGTTACCTACAAATCGAAAAATGATGGGGTAATGCATGCTTGTGGGCATGATGTGCATACAACCTGTTTGCTCGGTGCAGCAAAAATATTAACCGAAACAAAAGATGAATGGACGGGTACTGTGAAATTAATTTTTCAGCCGGGTGAAGAAAAAAACCCCGGCGGTGCAAGTCTTTTAATTGCTGAAGGTGTATTGGAAAACCCAGCACCAGAAAAGATATTTGCCTTACATGTGCACCCGGGTTTGGAAGTGGGGGAATTTAGTTTTAGAGGTGGAATGGTGATGGCAAGTGCTGATGAAATTTATATTACCATCAAAGCAAAGGGCGGTCATGCCGCTGCACCACAACATACCGCAGATACTATTTTAATAGCATCGCAACTGGTTGTTTCTTTGCAACAAATCATCAGCAGAAACAACAATCCTTTCAATCCAAGCGTACTATCTATAACATCTATACAGGGCGGCAATACAACCAACGTATTACCGTGCGAAGTAAATATGATGGGTACTTTTAGGGCAATGAATGAAGAATGGCGTTTTAAAGCGCATGAGCTAATAAAAAGCCAAACCGAACTATTAGTAAAATCGATGGGTGGCGAAGTAGATGTAAAGATTGATGTTGGTTACCCTTGTGTAGATAACAACGAAGTATTAAGTGCAAGCGCAAGAGTACTTGCTGAAGAATTTGCGAGCAAAAAAAACGTTACTGAAACTGAATTAAGAATGGGCGCCGAAGATTTTGCCTACTATTCTCAAATTATACCTGCCTGTTTTTTTAGACTCGGTGCCGGTAATAAAGCAAAAGGTATTACAAGTATGGTTCACACGCCTATTTTTAATGTAGATGAAAATGCGATTGAGCACGGGATGGGAATGATGGCTTGGCTAGGAGCTTCCCCTGACCCCTCCCGAGGAGGGGCATGAGCGAAGAGAGCCTCTCCTAACCCCTCCGCAGGAGCGGAATGAGCGAAGATGGATGGTTGATATGGCTTTACAAGTATGGGAAATTAATGGCAGTAAAATTGCTTTATGATGTTTTTCTAAAACTTTTTTTGTCCAATGAATTCTTATTTTTTTTACCTAAAGTTTTGTTGTATGAGTAATAAATGTTCAATTCTGGCAATTATACTTTCCGCTTATTTGTTTGCCTGCAATACATCTAAAGTTCCGGATACAGAAAACAGTAAATACGACAAACCAATTATAGCAAATTTCGACTACCAGGGCCATAGAGGGTGCCGTGGGTTAATGCCTGAGAATACGATTCCTGCTATGTTAAAGGCAATAGACCTTGGCGTTATTACCCTGGAAATGGATGTTGTGTTTACGAAAGATAATGTCGCCATTTTATCTCACGAGCCATTTTTTAACCATGAAATTACCACGAAAGCAGATGGTATTTTTGTTGAGGAAAGCGAAGAGAAAAAGTACAATATTTATAAAATGACTTTTGCTGAAACGCAGAAATACGATGTAGGTTTAAAGCAACATCCCCGTTTTGAAAAACAACAAAAAACAGCAGCCTACAAACCCTCTTTGGCTGGAATGATAGATAGTGTAGAAGCTTACACTGCAAAAAATAATCTTGCTAAAATAAGTTACAATATAGAAACAAAAACGCTTCCTGCAACTGATAAAGTTTATCACCCAGCACCAGCAGCATTTGTAGGTATGTTGATGAAAGTTATAATATTTAAAAAGATCGAAGACCGGGTAACTATTCAATCATTTGACAGAAGGACTTTACAATATTTACATAAAAAATATCCTACATTAAAAACAGCTTTGTTGGTAGAAGCGTCAGACAAAAACAGCTTCAGAAAACAATTAAAAGATCTTGGTTTTTCTCCAACAGTTTACAGCCCTGAAGAATCGCTTGTCAATCCAAATCTTATTACAGAGTGCCATAAAAGAAATATACAGATTATTCCGTGGACGGTGAATGATAAGAAAGACATTTCTAAATTAAAAAAGATGGGAGTAGACGGTATTATAAGTGATTACCCTGATTTGTTTAAGTAGGCGTCTATTTTATTCCAAGCCAGGCTTGTGCATTTTTAAACAGTAATTTTTCTTTTACATCCTTTTCAAAATTCATTTCTTCAATTAATTTTCCGGGGTGGTGTTCTCCCAAAGGGAATGGATAATCGCTGCCCATGCAAATTTTATCTTCTCCCACTACATCAAAAATATATTTCATTGCGTGGGGATCGTGCACAAGACTGTCTATCCAAAAATTACCAATATAGTCTCTTGGGTTTATAGCATTGTCAACCGCAACCAAGTCAGGCCGTACATTGTAGCCATGTTCAATTCTGCCGATGGTTAACGGAAAACTTCCTCCACCATGGGCAAATGCAATTCTTAATGCAGGAAAATCTTCCATTACGCCGCCAAAAATCAAACTGCAAATTGCTCTGCTGGTTTCTGCAGGCATACCAACCAACCATGGCAACCAATATTTTTGCATCTGGTTTTCGCCCATCATTTCCCATGGGTGCACAAACAATGCACAACCCAGTTCTTCTGCACGTTTATAAAAAGGAAAGAATTTTTTGCCCCCCAAGTTTTCGCCATTAATATTGCTTCCAATTTGCAAAGCGGGCATCTTTAATTCAACAATACAACGTTCCATTTCCTGAATAGCAAAATCAATATCCTGCAAAGGCACGGTTCCAATTCCTAAAAAACGTTTATCATTTTTGCTAACTGTATCTGCAATATGGTCATTAAAAAAACGGCTTGTTTCTAAACCATCTTTTGGCTTTGCCCAATAATTAAACAACACGGGAATAGTAGATAAGACCTGCATATTAACATCGGTGTCGTCCATTTCTTTCATTCGAACAGCAGCATCAAAACAATTAGGTTCAACTTCTCTAAAAAGCTTATCACCCTTCATCATACAGGCTTTGCAATTTCTATGTTCCAGATATATAAATTCTCCATAGCCAAATTTCTGTACCCAGTTGGGCATTTTATCAGGCATGATGTGGGTATGGATATCAATTTTCATGAAGTATTTATTATTTACTATTTATTATTTGTCATTTTTTGGAGTTTGTACTCTTTCCTTAAACTTAGTTCCCTTTATTAGTTTACCACTTAAGTATTTGATAAAACCCATTGTTTTTTTATATACAGCATTTGTTTTTTCGGCTAGATCTTTGAACAAAATTTCATCCATGTATTCTTTGTCATTATACCTATAAAGTTGAGATTGTAACTCAGCAGCTGAACCTGTAACAATGCTTAAAAACTGAATAAATTCCAACCTACTTGATCGACCAAAACCTTCTGCAATATTATCCATTATAGATCCAGCACTTCTGTTCATTTGGTTCTTCAACTCATAATCTTTAGAAAGTTTTTCTGACTTTGAAAAAATAAAAATCTCTTTAGCTAGCTGTCTTGCTAATTGCCATATTTCTAATTCTTCAAACCGTTGAATTGTCGCCATAATAATAAATAGTAAATTATAAATAATACTACCCTTTCTTAATTGGCAGCGACATAACCGCACCACATTTATTACAAGTCCGCTTATGCTCATCTGAATAAAAATTCTCCATAACCGGGGGCAACTGTGTTACAATATCATTTATCAGTTTATATTCTTCATATAATTTATTTCCGCAGTTTTCGCAGTACCATAAAAAACCGTCTTCTTCTGTTTCTCTTACCTTTTCAATTACAAGCCCTACGGTATTTGGACCTCTTTGCGGGGAGTGCGGCGTTTTTGGCGGCAACAAAAAAATATCACCCTCGTTTATCGCAATATCTTTTGGTACGCCATCATCAATTATCTTAACCACAATATCACCTTCTAGTTGGTAATACAATTCTTCTGATTCGTTGTAATGATAGTCTTTACGGGCATTGGGACCACCAACTATCATAACAATAAAATTTTCAGCATTCACATAAATACATTTATTACCAACAGGCGGTTTAAGCAAATCTCTGTTATCGGCAATCCATTTTTTTAAATTGAAAGGAGCAAGTACAGCCATGGCATTTTATTTAATTTTGCTGAAAAAATACATGAATTTCATTGATAATATTACTGCCGAAAAGTACAACTTTTTAACTAAGTTTACTGTTCAATTTTCAGCTACAATGAATTTATCACTCACAAATAAAATAGCGCTGGTTTGTGGCGCATCGCAGGGAATAGGTTTGGCTACGGCACAGGAACTTGCAAAACTTGGTGCCACCTGTATTTTACTTGCACGCAATGAAGAAAGTCTGCAAAAAGCTGTTGAAGAATTATCTGCAAATTACAATCAAAAACACCGGTTTTTTGTTGCAGATTTTAGCAATACAAATAATGTAAAAGCTGTTGCCGAAAGCATTGCTACAAATTATTCAATTCATATTTTAATAAACAATACCGGTGGTCCTGCAAGTGGGCCAATCATTGATGCGACGGAAATAGATTTCATAAATACATTTAACCAACATCTTATTTGCAATCATATTTTAACCAAAGCTTTTGTGCCATCTATGAAAAAAGAAGGCTTTGGTAGAATAATAAATATCATATCTACTTCTGTCAGAATTCCTTTAAGAAATTTGGGTGTTTCCAATACCATTCGTGGCGCAGTTGCCTCATGGGCTAAAACGATGGCGAACGAGTTGGCGCAATTTAATATTACCGTAAACAACGTGTTGCCCGGTGCTACAAAAACAGCAAGATTGGAAAGTATTATTAAAAACAATGCTGCCAAACAAGGAATGGAAATAGAAAATATTGAGGAAGAAATGAAGGCAGAAATACCGATGAAGCGTTTTGGAGAACCACGTGAAATAGCTGCTGTCGCTGCATTTTTGGCATCGCCAGCAGCAGGTTATGTAAACGGTGTAAGCATAGCTGTAGATGGTGGTCGCACAGGCTCCTTATAATAAAACTACTTATGAATTTAGATATACCATTCCAGCTGGAGAATTTTATTGGTGGCAAATTTGTTGCTCCTCTAAGCAACAATTACATTGACAATATAAACCCTGCAACTGCGGAAAAAGCAGGTGAAATACCGAATAGTAATGCGGACGATATTGAGGCGGCAGTTACAGCAGCAAAAAACGCGTTTAAAGAATGGAGTGTTCTTTCTGCTGAAAAGAAATTTATTATTCTGAATAAAATTGCTGAACTAATTGAGGAAAATCAGGAGGTATTTTCTATTGCAGAAACAAATGATAATGGCAAACCTTTGTGGTTAAGCAAGCAGGTGGATATTCCAAGGGCATCTTCTAACTTTCGTTTTTTTGCAACGGCCATTATGCATTTTTCTACTAAGGCACATGCCATGGAAGACAAGGCAATTAATTACACTTTAAGAAAACCAATTGGCATTGTTGGTTGTATTTCGCCCTGGAATTTACCGTTGTATTTATTTACATGGAAGATAGCACCTGCCTTGGCTGCAGGCAATTGTGTTATTGCAAAACCAAGTGAAGTAACACCTGTAACTGCATATCTTCTCGCAAAAATTTGTAAAGTAGCCGGCTTGCCTGATGGTGTTTTAAATATTGTACACGGCGATGGTAAAAGTTGCGGCGAAGCCATTGTAAAACATCCATCAATAAAAGCAATTTCATTTACAGGAAGTACACGAGCAGGCGAACAGATTGCAACTATTGCTGCACCAATGTTTAAAAAGTTATCGCTGGAGCTTGGGGGAAAAAATCCAAATATCATTTTTGCAGATTGCAACTGGCAAAAAATGTTGTCGGAAACAATTCGCTCTTCGTTTGGCAACCAAGGGCAAATTTGTTTATGTGGCAGCAGGGTTTTAATTGAGAGGTCGGTGTATGAAAAATTTAAAAATGAATTTGTTGAGAGGGTGAAATATTTAACCGTTGGTGACCCGTTTTTGGAAAATTCTAAACAAGGTGCCATTGTAAGCGAACTGCATCATAAAAAAATATTAAACTGTATAGAAATTGCAAAAACAGAAGGTGGAAAAATTTTGATTGGTGGCAATGCTATTAAATTAGAAGGCAGATGTGAAAACGGTTACTTTATTGAACCAACTATTATTGAAGGCTTAAACCAGCAATGTAAAACAAATCAGGAAGAAATTTTTGGCCCAGTAGTAACCATACAACCTTTTGATACAGAAGAAGAAGCGTTGGAGCTTGCCAACGCTACGCAATATGGACTAGCCGCAACTTTATGGACACAAGATATAAGCCGTGCAAACAGAATGGCTGCAAAAATGGAAAGCGGAATTGTTTGGGTGAATTGCTGGCTCGTAAGAGATTTAAGAACCGGTTTTGGCGGAATAAAAAATAGTGGTGTGGGCAGAGAGGGCGGCTGGGAAGCCCTGAAATTTTTTACCGAGATGAAGAATGTTTGTATAGAAATGTAAGAACGTTTCTCGTTTCTCGTTTGGCGTTTCTCGTTTCTCGTTTATTCGTTTCTCGTTTATTGGTTTCTCGTTTATTCGTTTCTGTAATAAAGTGAATTTTACATCTAATTAAAATTTTTAATAAATACACTAAATGGCTACGATTACAAAATTCATTGAATTGGAAATTTGGCAACTTGGAAATACTTTGCAGAATAGAATATTCGCCGAGATAAAGAAAGAACCTTTAAGTAAAGATTTTGCTTTAAAAGATCAAATGAATAGAAGTTGCGGTTCTATTCCTGATAATATTGCAGAAGGTTTTGGAAGAGGTGGGAGATTGGAGTTTATTCAATTCTTGTCAATTTCACGAGCCTCTGCAATAGAACTTCAATCACAATTAATACGGTGCTATGATAGAAACTATTTTAGCAAAGAAATATTTGATGAATTATTTGAATTGTCAGATAAAACCGGAAAGAAAATTGGTTCCTTTATAAAATATTTAAATTCTTCCTTGATAAAAGGGCCTAAGTTTCAAAACAGAGTGAGCCCTAACGAGAAACGAGTAACAAGAAACGATTCACTAAACAAAATAACAAATACGGCCGCCGCTGCAAAATCCCTAGGCGCTTATCCACATGCCCGTAACGTAGGAGATTTATTGTTTCTTTCAGGCATAGGAAGCAGAAGCTCAAAAGACAATAGCATACCAGGATTAAAACTTGATGACGCAGGAAAAATTTTACAGTATGATATTGAAGCAGAAACACATCAATGTTTTGCAAATGTAAAAGCAGTATTGGAAGCAAGTGGAAGCAGTTGGGAGAAGATAGTTGATGTGACCGTTTTTTTAACGAACATGAAAAACGATTTTCCGATTTATAATAAAATTTATGCTGAATACTTTACCGATGTACAGGCGTGCAGAACAACAGTTGAAGTAAAAAGCTTACCAACGCCTATTGCCATTGAGTTAAAAGTGATAGCAACTTTAAAATAATTTATCATTTACGATTTATCATTTTTTTAGTTTCAAGGTTATCTTAAACTTTTTTAGATTTTAAAAATTAATGGAATAGTAAATGAAAAATAATAAACAGTAAATAATAAATGATAAATAGTCTACCCTTCGCAAAAGAATTAGATTTAAAAGATCCCTTAAAAGGTTTCAGAGATCAGTTTTATATACCCGTAATAAACGAAAAAGACTCCATTTATTTTACTGGTAATTCTTTGGGACTGCAACCAAAAACCACACAGGAATATGTTTTGAATGAACTGGAAGACTGGGCAAATTTTGGCGTTGAAGGGCATTTTCATGCATCAAATCCTTGGTTGAGTTACCATGAGATTTTTCCGCAACAGCTTTCAAAAATAATAGGCAGTAAAGTGCAAGAAGTTGTAGTGATGAACCAGCTCACAGTGAATTTACATTTGCTGATGACCACTTTTTACAGACCTACAAAAGACAGGTATAAAATTATATGCGAAGCAAAAGCTTTCCCATCAGATCAATATGCATTGGAAAGCCAGGCAAAAATCCATGGCTTAAAACCTGATGAAACAATTATTGAAATTGCACCAAGAGAAAGCAAATATGAAATAAGAACTGAAGATATTCTTGCCACCATAAAAGAACATGGCTCGTCAGTGGCGGTGGTAATGTTCGGTGGTGTAAATTATTATTCGGGGCAGGTGTTTGATATGGAAACAATTTGCAAAGCTGCACACGATGCAGGCGCTTATTGCGGATTTGATTTGGCCCATGCTGTGGGCAATGTTGAATTACACTTACACGATTGGAAAGTTGATTTTGCCTGTTGGTGTAGTTATAAATATTTGAATAGTGGCCCTGGCGGAGTTGCAGGTGCATACATTCATGAAAAGCATATTGCAAATAAAGAATTACAAAGACTTGCCGGTTGGTGGGGGCATGATAAAACCAACAGATTTAAAATGGAAAAAGGCTTTGACCCCATTCCAACTGCAGAGGGCTGGCAACTTAGTAACTCTCCTGTTTTAAGCATGGCTGCTCACAAAGCATCGCTTGATATTTTTGAAGATGCAGGTATGGAAAATTTAACTGCAAAGGGAAAAATGCTGAGTGATTATTTATTGTTTATTTTAAATGAAATAAACGAATCACTTCCAAAAAAATTAATAGAAATAATAACACCAAAAATCAACAAGGGTTGCCAGATAAGTATTTTAATGTTGGAAAAAGGAAAAGAATTATTTGAAGCTCTAAAACAGGAAGGTGTGATTGCAGACTGGCGAGAACCCAATGTGATAAGAGTGGCACCTGTGCCGTTGTATAATAGTTTTGAAGAGGTTTTTAGATTTGGAGAAATAGTGAAGAAGTTTCTTGTTTAATCGTTTCCCGTTTGGTTTATTATAATTTAAATAGAATTATTTGTTGAAAGTTTATTTGGTTGATTATTAGATAAAATATGAAAAAAGAAATTACAATAATTGGTGCCGGCTTGGTTGGTTCGCTGTTATCAATTTATTTAGTGAAGAGAGGTTACAACGTAAAAATTTATGAACGCAGAAGTGATATGCGCTTAGCAAAAATGATTGCAGGCAGATCTATCAACCTTGCATTAAGCGACCGAGGCATTAAAGCGTTGGAAGAAATTGGCATCATGCAGGAAATAGAAAAAATTGCGATTCCTATGCATGGACGCTCTATTCACAATGCCGATGGAAGCCTTGCCTATCAGGCTTATGGTGAAGATGGACAGTTTATAAATTCGGTATCTAGGGGGGAACTTAATAAAAAATTAATGACCCTTGCCGAAGACAACGGCGTACAAATATTTTTTAACGAAAAATGCGAAAATATTAACTGGGATAAAAACGAGGTCACTTTTTTTAACAGTACTAACTATCAACAATCCACTTTAAACTTTGAGATGCTCTTTGGCAGTGATGGTGCTTTTTCTGCAGCAAGATTAAATTACCAATTACAAAATGATCGCTTTCAATACCAGCAACATTATATTGATTTTGGTTACAAAGAATTAACGATACCTGCCAGTGAAAATGGTTCCTTTCAGATGGAGAAAAATGCATTGCATATTTGGCCTCGTGGAAATTTTATGCTGATAGCATTACCGAATATTGATGGCAGTTTTACCTGCACATTGTTTTTTCCCTATGATGGTGATCCTTCTTTTGAATCGCTAAAAACGAAAGAGCAGGTAAATGAATTCTTCAACAAAACTTTTGCAGATACAGTTCCATTAATTCCAACAGTGGCAGACGACTTTTTTAATAATCCAACGGCTTCCTTAGTAACCGTAAGATGTTTCCCTTGGGTAAAGGATGACACTTTTGCCTTGATTGGCGATGCAGCCCATGCCATTGTTCCGTTCTTTGGACAAGGCATGAACAGTGGGTTTGAAGATTGTTTGGTATTGAACAGCCTTATGAAAAAACATGCAGATGACTGGACAAAAATTTTACCAGAATACCAGCTCTTAAGAAAACCCGATGGTGATGCCATTGCAGAACTGGCGCTGAATAATTTTATTGAAATGCGGGATAAAGTAGGCGACAAAAAATTTCTCCTACAGAAAAAAATTGAAACTGCTTTCAGTAAAAAGCATGCTGACAAATGGATACCTGCTTATAGTATGGTAACTTTTTCGCCTGATATAAGGTACAGCGATGCTTTAAAACGAGGAAACAAACAACAACAGATAATGGATGAAATAATGCTTGAAAATGGCATTGAAGAAAACTGGGAAAGTTCAACAACCGAAGAAAAAATACTATCACTTTTACAGGAAAAATAATGTATCAAATCTCCCATTTTAAAGAAGAAGATAAACGGGAAATAATTGCATTTATGAAAGGAAATTGGTAACTATCTAGTTGAAAAGGTAGCAATTAGATACCAAGCATTTAAAACATTGTTACCATTTTTGATAGTAGTGTCAATAACAGATAGTGGACCGGTAAAAATGTTTGCCCATTTATGTGTTTTAAACTGTCCCTATATTTTCTGTTTTACTTTAATGTTTCTGATGGCACTCTCTGAGCCGTTATTATTAGGCGTTACATTTGATTGTGCTAAAAAATAGAGAATACACTCCCGCTTTGCCAACAGGTTTTTCTGTAGCTTTTTGGATTTTTGTTATAGTTCGTTTATGGGATATTTTAGCTATTGGTCTAACCTTTTAAAAAGAGCATCCGGTTTTATATTTGAGTAATAATCTGCAGTGGTTAGTTCTTTCTTTAACTTGATGGCTTCTATTAAATAATGCTTTAAATTCTCTTGCCCATAAACATTTGTCTTTATACAATTTGTAATGTAATTGCAATCTCTTAATAAATGGACTGTGCATATTTGGTGGGCGTTGGCGTTTGTTTGAAAATGACAAGGCCATCTATCGTGTATCAATGTAGCATTTGGTAAGCCGTTTTCAAAGGTTTCTTGTATTGTTTTAAAACCTCGGCTTGCTGCACATAGTGTGTAGGTGAGTCTATCGTTTTGCCATGTCCATACCCAATGATTTTTGCCATTAATATTTAGACCTGTTTCATCTGCGCCAATAGCAGTAGCTTTTTCTATTTTTTCTTTTATGGCATTGTACATGGGCTGGGCTTTTTGTGCAATGCGCTGTAGTCTGTTATTGATGCCGCCTGTACTAAAGGATAAGCCCATTACATCGTCTAAAAATTCTTTGGTTCTTGCACATGGCAAATATTGCCTTGCAGGTAAATAGCCTATCAGCGATTCTACATTAGGGCCATATTGTACAGGGTTGGCTACATGTTTTGGGGGCGGACTTACTGTTGCACAACCACAACTGCATTGCTTTTTATATGCTTGATGCATTGCAAGGCTATAACAGGGATACCTATCAGCTGCCTTGTATTCACTAACTCTTCATGATAATTACTGAGGTTACTGCCACAATTGCTACATCCAATAGGGCTGTTTTTTACTATCGTGTCTATAACTTTACTGCATTCCAAAGTTGTGCCTTTATGCCCAGGTTGTCCCCCGGCTTTTCTAGTCGTGGGCTCTCGCAGGCTTTGGTTTTTCTTTGGGCGGTTTTGGTCTTGTGAACAAGGAATGTGGCCATTGTTGCTATTCTTTGTATTCTCTAAAACACTGATACGCCCTCTGCGTTTTACAATAATGGCGGCTTGTTCATTAATTGTTTGCTGTAATGTTTGTATGAGTATATTAACATCCAATGGAAAAATTAAATCGCAAAAATGAGTTGCAAATATGCTAAAAACAATGACTATCCGCAATTAGGAGCAAGGTTTATACCATGCCTCGGCGATAGCCGCCACCATTAACCTATCAAATAATTTTATACCAAAATACCTCCGATTAAATTTGTAGCAAAATTCATTGAGATA
>JBJXGJ010000096.1:0-3058 GCA_046153805.1 Ferruginibacter sp.
AACCTACTTTGCCAAGGATATTATTAGAATTCTAAATCAATAAAGATTTACTATTTATTATTTATCGTTGGGCCATTCACATTTCACCTCTGACAATTCACAAAAATGACAAAAAGAAGCAACGAACTTTTCGAACAAGCAAAACAACATATCCCCGGTGGTGTCAACTCGCCTGTGCGTGCATTTAAGAGTGTAGGCGGTAATCCGATATTTATTAAAAAAGCAGCAGGTACTTATTTATATGATGAGGATGATAATAAATACATTGATTGCATAGCATCGTGGGGACCTATGATTTTGGGACATGCTTACCCAAAAGTTACAGCGGCTATTCAAGAGCAGGTTACAAAGGGTACAAGCTATGGGGCGCCTACGGAACTTGAAATTAAAATGGCAGAATTGATTAAGTCAATGGTGCCAAATGTAGATTTAATTAGGATGGTGAACAGTGGTACAGAAGCTTGTATGAGTGCCATTAGGCTTGCTAGAGGATACACTGGAAAAAACAAATTCATAAAATTTGATGGTTGTTACCACGGTCATGCGGATGCGTTTTTGGTAAAAGCCGGTAGTGGAATGGCAACATTAAATATTCAAAATGTACCGGGCATAAGCGATGAAGTTGCGCAGGATACGCTTGTTGCGCCTTACAATGATTTAGAAGCAGTAAAAACATTAGTAGCAGAAAATAAAGATCAAATAGCTGCAATTATAATTGAACCTGTCGCAGGAAATATGGGTTGTATTTTACCTGCTCCGGGCTTTGTAGATGGACTCAGAAAAATATGTGATGAAGAAAAAATAGTATTCATTTTTGATGAAGTAATGACGGGTTTCCGTTTGTCAGCAGGTGGGGCACAACAAACATTAAATGTAAATGCAGATTTAATAACGTACGGAAAAATAATTGGTGCCGGCTTGCCGGTAGGGGCTTTCGGTGGCAAAAGAGAAATAATGGAATGCATCGCACCCTTGGGCAAAGTTTACCAGGCAGGAACTTTAAGCGGTAATCCATTGGCAATGATAGCAGGTTATACTTTGTTAGCTGAATTAAAGAATAACTCAAATATTTATGAAGAGCTTTCTTTAAAAACGGAAAAAATTCATAATGGGTTGCAAGAGGGTTTTAATGCTAAAAATATTCCTGTTCAAATTAACAGAATGGGTAGCATGATCAGTGTACATTTTTCAAAAAATGCCGTAACGGATTTTGCAACTGCTGCCAATTGCGATATGGAAATGTTTAAAAAATATTTTCATTTTAATTTAGACAATGGTGTTTACTTACCACCATCTCCTTTTGAAAGTTGGTTTTTAAACAATGCATTATCTGAGGATGATGTACAAAAAATTATAAATGTTGCAGAAGCGTTTTGTACATCGCTTTAAACTACTGCAATTGTTTTTGCATTCTCAAAACACGGTCCTCTAATTTTTCTGAGGTTACAGTTTCTCTAATGCTGTCAACTTTTATGGGGAAACAAAATGGGGTTAGTTTTTTTGGATAAGTTATGTTGATATGGCTTTCTGCAATTCTTTGTAACATGTTTCTAAGACGTATTTCTTCCATCTGTTGTTGCATCACTTCAGAGTAGGCTTGTCTTAATAAAAGACTATTGGGCTCATACTCTGACAATACATTAAACAGCAGGCTGGCGGAAGATTGCAAATGTTTTTGCTTTACAAATTCACCAGGCATTCCCTGAAAAATTAATCCGCCAATTACAGCAATATCTCTGAATTTTCTTCTTGCCATTTCACCTGCGTTTACACTTCGTTGAATATCTTCAAATAGATTTTCTTCTGAAAACAATTCATACACATTGCTGTCGTCCAATGGTATTGGTTGGTCGCTTAATAATTCAAAGCCATAGTCATTCATGGCAAAAGAAAAAGTAATCGGAATTATTTTGCTGATACGGTATGACAACAATGCCGCCATGGCTTCGTGTACCAATCTCCCTTCAAACGGGTAAACAAATAAATGAAACCCATCTTTTGTTTCGATGTGTTCTATCAACAATTCATTTTCTCGTGGTACGGCAGATAATTCTTTCTGTAAATTAAACAACGGTTCCAGTGCAGAAAGTTCTTTTTCTTTTTTTGAAAAATGATCAGTATTTGCTGCATCATTTAATTTTTTACGGAGCATAAATCCAAGTTGGGAACTAAGTGGTAATCGGCCGCCATTCCATGATGGAACAATAGATTTTTTTGAATTGCTTTTTCTTACTTGCACGGTCATTTCTTTTATCATTACAAACTCCAGGTTTCTGCCGGCAAGCGTGAAATCATCTCCAGCCTTGAGTTTGCTGATAAAGTATTCTTCAATAACACCAATGTAACTACCGCTCATAAATTTTACCTTCAGCATGGCATCGCTCACAATGGTACCAATGTGCATCCGGTGGCGCATGGCAATTCTGCGGTTATTTATTTTATATAGACCATCAATTATTTCTACTTTTTTGAAATCATCATATTCACGCAAAGCGATTCCGCCTACTGTAATAAACTGTAAAATTTGCTGCCATTCTTCTTTATTAATTTCGCTAAAGCAGTAAGTAGATTTTATTTCTTCAAACATTTCATCGGGATAAAAACCATCAGAAATAGCCAAAGTACATAAATATTGAATGAGCACATCAAAGCACATCAACATGGGCAAACGGCTCTCAATAAAATTATCTGCAATGGCTTCCTTTAATGCAGCCGCTTCAATCAATTCTAAGGAATGCGTAGGTAAAAAATAAATTTTACTGATGGCATTTGGTTGATGCCCACTTCTGCCGGCCCGTTGTAAAAACCTTGCCACGCCTTTTGGAGAGCCTACCTGTATCACCATTTCTACCGGACGAAAATCTACACCCAGATCTAAACTGGAGGTACAAACTACTGCTTTTAAAATGCCCTGATGCAAAGCAGTTTCTACCCACGTGCGCAATTCTCTTTCTATACTGCCATGGTGCAAAGCAAGTACGCCCGAAAGTTCAGGACTAACGGTAAGCAAAGTTTGGTACCACATTTCACTCATGCCTCTTGTGTTTATGAATACCAG
>JBJXGJ010000102.1:0-9058 GCA_046153805.1 Ferruginibacter sp.
TACCTAATGGACCTTGTAGGCTTGGACAACATAAAAAACAACAACGAAATTTTAGGTATAAAGAACCATACAGTCGTTTACCCAATTGTTGCATCTCTTTTTATGTACCAAAACCCAAAGAAAAAAACTGAGGAGTATATTTTAAGAGGCATAGGATCATTGACTGAGGAACAGTATTGTCGTTTTATTTACGATATGCACAAGGCGTTAAAATATGATACTGTTTTAAAGGCAAAGTTTAGGCAGCAGGACCTTACTATGAAAATGCAAAAGGCATGGAGCAATCGTCTCCCATCTTCTACCACAAAAGACTATGTGCAAGTTTGCAAAGTATTAAATAACAGGAAATATTTTGATACTGCAACCTACAGCATACTTTCAAAAGTATTGGAGGCAGCTATGGAAAACCCAATAAACAAACGCTGGTTAAAACACTATGGAGAAAAAGGTGGCAGCACGGCATTTGTACTTACTAAAGCTCTTTATGGAACCACAATAAACGGTCTCAAATTTGAAATGGCCTATTTTTTTAACAACCTCACCGAAGCAGAAAATAATATGCTTCAAAAATGGATGAATAATTTTGAGATCAGTGTATTATCCAACGCCACATTCAGAAAAAAAATCGGACCTGCTTTTATCATCGCTCCTCCTGCTGCCAAGACAAATTAATTTAACCTCCAGATTTCGAAGTTTAAGGCGGTAGCAAATGCCACCCAGCATAGATATGGTACCAGTAACCATGCGGCAATTTTAGAAACTTTTCTAAACGAAAAAATAGTACTTGCTATCATCATAAAAAGAACGATGATATCAATAAGTGCCAAATCTGATCTTCTGTAAAAAAAGAAAAGAAATGACCAAGCAAAATTTAGCATTAACTGCAGCCAGTAATAGGTATAGCCTGTAGTACGTTTTTCAAGTTTTGCATGGCTGTTCCACACAATGTAAAATGAAACTCCCATTAGAATATAAAGAATAGTCCACACGGGGGCAAACAACCAACTTGGCGGATTAAAGGAGGGTTTAATTAATGTCTTAAACCATGTGTTTACAGAGGATGCGGTAAAAAAGCCTGAGATACCACCTACCGCTAAGGGAACAGCAATAGATAGTATTAGTTTATAAATTGAATTCATAATATGTAGATGACAGGATAAAGTTAAGTTGGTTAATATCAGTGATAGCACCCTAAATGATGCCAAACTTTTTATAGTAAGCAATAATAAAACCTGTAACCTCATCGTAACTAAGCATTCCCATGGGTTGTTGGTTGCTCTGTAAAAAAATAGAGTAAATCGATCTGAATATAGGTTCTAAAAAGCTCGTATGGTCGAGGTTGAATTTCCTACGTTCTTTAAAATCGCTTATTACAGCAGGCAACAATAGTTTTCTGTATTCCAAGGCCGCAGAACTATCTGCATAATACAAAGTTCTATTGGCATAAGTAAAAAGATCAGTATAAACTGAATAGTGAAAGACGGCATCTTCTGACGCCGCCGCAGCAAGATACCCTACAAAATTTGCTTCCATTTCTTTTGCGTAGCCAAGCTGGTGAGCCACCTCGTGACAGGCTGTAAAAGGTTGCGTAAATTTTGGTACTGTAGTATTTACCTGTGCCTCGCCCGTTGCAGGATTATAGTAGCCCAAAAAACCTGCATAATTTCCTAGCCAACCCCATAAAGACGCTTTTAGTGATCTTGGCTTGTACAGCATAAAACTATATTTTTCCGAAAGCTTTTTGAAAGCTTTTTCTGTCATTACAAAAAGTGCTTTTGTATCAGGATAAGGCGTTTTATTAGAGATGAGTTGTTGTTTTGCTCCATTTACTTTTCTTACCAATAAAGCATTCATATCTTTTAGCTCTTTGATAGCGTAGGCATCAATTTCAAGATTAAGTTGCTTTGCAATGCCTTGCCGGTTGTAGTTTATTCCCCAAAAAAGATTAAAAAACATATAAACAACTGCAAGGGAATTGAACCAGGAATAGCATATATGGATAACTCTTTCTTCCGTTAAAATCCTTCTTTTTTTTACCACTAAAAATCTGATGATTAAAAACAGCTGTCTTGCTATAATGAAAACAACTATTCCCCAAAGAATATCGCCTACACTAAAGGAAACCCAGCCAAACAAAAACCTAAATGTAGATCCTAATACAGGATAGACGTTTGTAGAATAACCATTTTCCACTCTTGCATTATCTGAACTATAAAAATGTATAAATATACAAACTGATAGTAACACGCCTGTAACAAGGGCTTTTTTCTGTACATTCATCTGCTAATACGTAACAATTTGGTTTAAAATCAGGGCAAAATATCAATTTGAAGTCAATTTAAGGGATAAATTCTAAATAAAATGATGTACATTTGCAGTCCTTTAAAAAGAATGTGATGGGTAGCAAGCGTATGTATGAGATTGCTTTTGTAGGATTAAAGCCTGGTGTTCACGAGTTTAATTACGAATTGGACACGACGTTTTTTAAGGAAAAAGCTGCTGAAAATGAAGATGATGTTCTTGCAAATGTGAAACTGATGTTGGATAAAAACAACGGTTTTATGTTATTAAAATTTATTGTTGGCGGTAATGCGGCAGTACATTGCGACAGGTGTGGGAACCCGTTAAAAGTAGATCTTTGGGACGAATTTAATATGGTTGTAAAACTTACAGAAGATGCCCAAAAAGCAAATGATGAAGAAGATGATGCAGATGTGTTTTACATTGAAAAATCGGAAAGTCATATTGATGTAAGCGATTGGTTGTACGAATTTGTAATATTGAGTATACCGATGCAGCATATTTGTGGCAATGACAGCTATGGCAAATCGCTTTGCAATGAAGATGTTCTTAAAAAATTAGAGCAAATGCAGTTAAAAAGTGACGAGCAAAAGGAGAATTCCATTTGGAAAGGCTTAGATAAATTTAAAAACAATTAGACATTAAATAATTTTCGGTTTCATCAATTTTGATAAACCGATATTTACATAAGATTACATTATACAAATACTAAAAAAAACAAGTCATGCCAAATCCAAAAAGGCGCCATAGTCAGCAAAGAAGTGCTAAAAGAAGAACGCACTACAAGGCTACAGAACCTACACTTAGTGTGGATAGCACTACAGGCGAAACTCATGTACGCCACCGAGCACACGTAAGCGAGGGTAAATTATATTACAAAGGTAAATTGGTGTCAGAAAAAGCACCATTGAGAGCTGTATAATTTTACAAAAAAATCTTTTATTCCAGGGTCGTACTTGCATTGCTTCAGGTTTGATTTTGGAATTTTTTAATTTTTTAATTTTTTCCTATGATCACAATCGGGCTTGACGTGATGGGCGGTGACTTTGCCCCTCTTGAAGCAGTAAAAGGAGCAGCAGCATTTTTCGCAGAGAACTCCGAAGCTGTACACCTTGTCCTGATTGGAGATAAAGAAAAAATTAACACATTTACTTTATTACACAACTTACCGGCTCAGTCCTATTCAATATGGCATGCCCCTGAGGTAGTTGAAATGCACGAGCATCCTACTAAAGCGCTCAAAGAAAAACCAAACAGTTCTATTGCAGTAGGTTTTCAATTGCTGGCCACAGGCAAAGTAGATGCATTTATTAGTGCAGGCAATACCGGTGCCATGATGGTAGGTGCCCTCTTCAGTATCAAAACAATAGAAGGTGTTTTAAGGCCAACCATTGGCGCTTATATTCCCCGTGAGAGCGGTTCTTTGGGTTTACTGGTAGATGTTGGCTTAAACGCAGATTGCAAACCGGAAAACCTAAACCAGTTTGCGGTATTAGGAACCTTGTTCGCAGAGCATATCTTAAAAATAGAGAATCCGAAAACTGGCCTCATTAATTTAGGGGAAGAAGAAGGAAAAGGCAATATATTGGCCCAGGCAACCTACCCTCTTTTAAAAGAAAACAACCACATTAATTTTATTGGAAATATTGAAGGCAGAGATATTTTGCTAGATAAAGCTGATGTAATGGTGTGTGAAGGATTTACAGGAAATGTGGTTTTGAAACTTGCAGAAAGTGTGTACGATCTTGTAAAAAGAAGAAACATAAACGACGAACATTTTGAACGTTTTAATTTTGAAACCTATGGTGGTGTTCCTGTGTTAGGAGTTGCTAAGCCTGTTATTATTGGCCATGGTATAAGTAAAAGTACTGCATTTAAAAACATGATTAAAATAGCTGCCCGTATGATTGACACTGACTTTTCAGGAAAAATAAAAGACAGTTTCAAGGCAGATTAATATTTACATCTTCAGCCTGTTCGCTCTTTCATCTAATTGAAATTCGGGTTTATAGTTGTTCTTCTTTTCACAAAATTCCTCAAGATTTTTCCTAAATATTTATCTAGCAATTGATAAGATATTTCTGTTTTTACATTCATCCAATATCTATAAAAAGAGAGAATTCCCTTTGATAACAGCTTAGGGTTAACCGACCAATAATATGCCCAGAATATCTCTACTATTCTGCTCACACAATCTCGTCATCTAGGTAAAATCTTACTCTAATAATGTTTTAATTGATCTTTCCGCTACTCTTCTAAAACGGTGAGGCAGTTTCATTAAATAGGGTCTGCTCAACAACTCATCTGAAATTTCAAAAAATAATTTTTCACCTTAAATCAACTTTTTTAACCCAATTATGTCATTTTAATTTGAACTAGCAGAGAAAATAGCACAAATTCTAGCCTGTATTTTTGGGCAAAATATTTTATATCAAAATGGTGCAAGGGTTTTGAGCATGACATCAAAATATCCTTGCACCTAATTTTTCCCACATCCGTAAATTATGCCATTTTTAAGTTCAAAACTTATTAAAATGAACTGTCTAGCACACCCAATTTAAACTCAGGATACGCTACACATTATTGCAATGTGCTCAAATTTTGTTCCTAAAAAAATTTATACTGCCTAGGCCTAAATCATGTTAATCAAATTTTGGCCATTTAAGATTAAAAATATTTGCAGCGTTATGAAATATTTTTAATTATTTTCACAAAAAAAAGAGTTGCCTTTTTAGACAACTCTTTCCTGTTTAAAAAACCTGAAAGGTTATTCCCCTTTTGTTTCTTCGGTAGGTTTATTTGCAGCACCTGCTTCATCGTTGCTGAATTTTGCTTTCAAATCGGCTAATGCACCGAGGTCACCAAGTGTAGTTTTTTCTACTTTAGCCTGTATGCTCTTTACAGCTTTCTTTGTGGTTTCAACTTCAGCTCTCTTTTCTTTCATGTCAACTTGTCTTTCTTCTTCCTTTTCCTGTTCCCACAATCTTGTATGGCTAAGAACGATTCGTTTATCGTTGCGATCAAATTCAATTACTACAAAGTTCGCAATTTCGTCCTGCGCTATTGGCTTTTCATCTACTTTTATCAAATGACGGGTAGGAGCAAAACCTTCAAGACCATAAGGAAGTTGTACTACAGCGCCCTTATCATCTTTTTTAATAACTGTACCTTGATGTAAAGAACCTACAGCAAATGTATCTTCCAAGCTGTTCCAAGGATCTTCTTCAATTTGTTTGTGGCCAAGCTGAAGTTTACGCCCTTCCTTATCAATACTCAAAATCATTACTTCTATTTCGTTGCCTACCTTAGTGTATTCATTTGGATTGTTAAAGCGCTTTAACCAGCTTAAATCGCTTATATGAATCATACCACCTATACCGGTAGAAAGTTCGATAAACACACCATAAGGCGTAATATTTTTAACAGTTCCCATGTGCTTGCTGTTTTCAGGGAAATGATTTTCAATTGTACTCCATGGATCTTCTGTTAATTGCTTAATAGAAAGACTCATTTTACGGGTATCCTTATCAAGTGTTACCACTTTGGCTTCATACTCATCACCAAGTTTAAAGAATTCTTTTGCATTAACAGGAGTATTGGCCCATGTAATTTCACTTACGTGTACCAATCCTTCTACACCTGGCATAATTTCTAAGAACGCCCCATAGTCTTCAATATTTACAACTTTGCCTTTTACTACTTCACTTTCTTTCAAACTGTCTGCAAGTGTATCCCAAGGGTGAGGAGTAAGTTGTTTAAGACCTAAGCTGATGCGTTTTTTATCATCGTCAAAATCAAGAACAACGACATTTAATTTTTGATCCATCTTCAATACTTCTGAAGGATGGTTTATGCGGCCCCAAGAAATATCGGTAATGTAAAGTAAACCATCTAAACCACCGAGATCAAGGAATGCCCCAAAATCTGTAATGTTCTTAATAGTTCCTTCCAATACCTGACCTTTCTCTAATTTACCGATGATTTCAGCTCTTTGTGCTTCAATATCACTTTCAATAAGTGCTTTGTGCGATACAACTGCATTCTTAATTGCTTCGTTGATCTTCACCACTTTAAACTCCATTGTTTTGCCTACAAACTGATCGTAGTCAGTTACAGGCTTCACATCTATCTGAGATCCCGGTAAGAAAGTTTCCATTCCAAAAACATCAACGATCAATCCACCTTTGGTTTTGCTTGTAACAAGACCAGTAACAATTTCGCCTGTTTTATTCACTTCAACAATTCTCTCCCAAGCACGCGTAACACGGGCAGATTTTCGACTAAGATGAAGGTTACCTTCTCTGTCTTCTTTCTCTACCACCATTACTTCTACTACATCACCTACCTGTATACCACCAGGTATGTCTCTAAATTCATTTAACGAAATAAGGCCATCACTTTTAAAACCGATGTTAACTACGGCATCTGTTTTGGTTAATGATTCAATAGTTGCCTGAATCATTTCGCCATCGTTGATTTGCTTAAACGTGTTGTCGTAAACTACATCATACTTTTCTTTCTCTTCTTTAGAGTAAGCAGATACATTGCGTTTATCTCTGCTCCAGTCAAAATCGTCGTGAGGTGTTTCTTCTTTTGGCACATAAGCCGGTTTACCTTCTGCAACTAGTGTTTCTGTTGCTGTGTTTTCTGTTGCAACATCTTCTGTTACGTCAGTGGCGTTTGTTATCGCAGTGGCCTCGGTTGCCTGTGCAGCCTTTGGCTCCTGATCTTCTGCGTTTAGTTGTTTGTTAATATTAAATGACATAAAGTTACCCGTGGTTTTTTTAACGGGCTGCAAATGTATTGAAAAAAGCTGATAATGGCATACACATTAAGTGCAGGGTTCACAAAACGGGTGACACAAAAAAAGGGTGACCCCATTGAGGCCACCCTTCTTTATAAAAAAATACCTTATTACATCACTAATACCGTTCCTGTTTTAATTCGCTCTCCTTTGCTGGTTAGCAAATCAATTCTATAAACTCCTCTGCCACGAGAAGCGCCAAGATCTACATTCAATGGTTGGTAACCACCACCAATTGCGTATCTCTTAGAGAATACTCTTGCGCCTTTAGAATCATAAACATTTAAAACGCTAGGTACTAAACCATTGTTTGTTACATCGTTAAAATACCTCACTTGAAACTGACCATTATTAGGACTAGGGTAAATAAACAGTCTTGTAAAAACAGCAGAATCTGCAATGGTTTGACTAACTACCGGAGTAGAAGTTGCGGTGTTAGTATTGCAACCATTACCATCTACAACTCTTACCGTGTAAGTACCTAACCCATCAATACCCACTACGATTGTTCTATTGGTAGCACCTACTACTGCAACCCCATTTCTAAACCATTGGTATGTAGCACCATTTGGTGCTGGAAATACCGTAGCTGTAAGGGTTGTTGTAAGTCCTGGGAACAAGTTTCTAACTGGTGCTACACCAATAGTAACTGTTGGCATAGGGTTTACAGTAAGAGTAGCGGCTGTAGATGTTACAGAACCTGTACATGGTGCTGCAGAAGCAGAACGACGGAATCTGTAACCATTGAAAGATGCAGGAGCACCTGTAATAGTAAGAGAGTTAGTAGTAGCTCCACTGTATACACCTCCATTTGCGATGGTAGAAAAAGTTGCACCATTATCAGTACTTAATTGCCATTGCGAAGTAAAGGCTGCCCCACCAACTGGTGTAGCTGTAAAAGTTACATTGCTAGCGCCACAAATTGCTTGGTCTGCTATAGTACCTAAGCTAGTAGGCAATTGAACGACTGTTACAGGAATAGTTGCTTTTGTTGATGTACAACCACCTGACACAAAATTTACCGTATAGTTATTTACTCCATTAACTATTGGTTTAACAAAAACTGAAGTAGCAGGCATTCCTGTGTAAGGAATAGTACCTCCAGCATCTGTAAATATTGTACCTGTAGGACCATCCCAAGTACCTTGAGCCAATACAGGAGCCGAGTAGGTAAAGAAAATTTCAGCTGCTGTTACAGTACCTACATCACCGAGGAAAGGATCTGCAATTTCTAGAGACCATGTACCACTAAGTGTACTTAATAATGCTGCCCAACTTCTATTTGTAGTTATTAAATTTCCATAGTCAGGGTCAGTTAGAAGAAATTTTTCAGCTCGATAAGTGCCTGTTCTTGGAGCCGCTGCACCACTAATATTTAATGTAGCTGTAGAATCAATCACTGTATTAGTGAAATTATCTGAGGTATTGTTTGCGTTACCACCATCTAATAGGTTAACAAGGCTTAATTGTTGACCGTTTGGCGCTTTAAGATTCACTATTATATCGCCTACAAAATTATGAGTCATCGTAAACCTTACACCTATATTAGTTATAACCGAACCCGCAGGTATACCACTTACAACCATTGGTATTGGTGTAGAAACAAGTGGTAGAGGTATTCCGTCAGGAATTACTACCGGTAAAGTTGCGGCTGAGAAAGTGCTTGTTGTTGCCGCAGATAAACTATTTGTAAGACTCAATTGTTGAATTGATCCATTACAAATAAGTGCGGTTGTTGGCGTAACAGTAGCCACGATTGGAGTAACCGTTAATGTAGCTGTCGTAGTAAATGTTGCCATGGCACAACTTCCAGAGTAAACTATTCTGTAGTTATAACCATTCATACTAGTTGCAACAGGATTGATTCTTAAAGTATCTGTGGTAGCACCTGTGTATGGAACACCATTTGCAACATTTGCCCAAGCACCACCTGGTGTAGTTTGAACCTGCCAT
>JBJXGJ010000114.1:0-15462 GCA_046153805.1 Ferruginibacter sp.
GATCTGCCCGATTAATTTGACACTACCTAAGTTGTTTAGTGTTAAAATTTTATACATGCTTGGTAAATTAACGTTGTTATGGACTAATGCCGTACATTGCTTTTAAATAAAAAATCAATGAGGAAGAAACTCTATTCCCCCCTATTTATTGCAACTTTTTTAGTATTTATTTTGCCATCGTGCCACGAACCAAAAGCGTTGGAATTTAAAGAGTTTAAAAATCTAACCCTTGATAAACTCTCCTTTGCAGGTGCCGAAATGAAGGTTGATTTGGTATATTACAATCCCAATAATTTTAGTTTACAACTCAGCAGAACCGATCTGGATATTTTTATTGACAGCACATTTTTAGGACACTCATCGCAGGACATTCAGGTAGCGATACCCAAAAGAGACAATTTTACGATACCGCTAAAGCTGGATCTTGATGTAAAAAATCTCCTAAAAAACGGCATTACCTCCTTTTTAAATAAGAGTGTCTCCGTAAAAGTTGTGGGTTCTGTGAAGGTTGGAAAGGCTGGTATTTACAAAAGTTTCCCGGTAGATTATACAAGTATTCAGAATTTTTCCCTGTTTAACTAGGCTCCGTTTTTTGGTGTAAAAAAGAAAATTGTACACCTGCAAAACCTATTTCACCAGGTTGTTCAGGATATTTTTTATTACCATTTTAGCAGAAGCAAAATGCTTTTATTTTCATTTCACTTCTAGCTGTTTTAGGAGGACGAGCCAGTTTACATTTTAAAAATCAATATAATTGGGTATAAAAAAAGCGACCAAACCGGTCGCTCTTTTTTATTAAATCCTATAATTTTAAGGCTTTTTTTCGGGGACTGTTTTCACAATCTTGCACGATGGAGATAACCTTTTGTAAGCAGTTTCATCAGCGGTAACATCATCAGCATCAAAACCAACATTAGCAATCATGGTCTTTATTTGCTCAATATCTGTACGGTCGGTAAGCCAAGATACGGTTATATTTTTCTTTTTAAGATCTGCCTTGTAAGATAGAATGCCATATTGCTTAAAAAGCGACTGTTCAATTTTTGCTTTGCAGTCTTCGCCAAGCATACCAGGAGTATTAATAATGGCTTTTGCTGTTGTTTTTTGCTGCGCAGAGGCTGTTAAAGACATTAAGAAGAAACCCATGAGGGTTGCATGTACGTATTTTTTCATTTGTTTTTAATTTTTATTGGATAAAAAAAGCTTTTTAAAATTATCTCATTTACCCCATTCAGAAGGGTTTTCCCGCCAGTTTAACAAAGAATTTAGCTCCGCTTGCCCAATAGAACCCTTCTCTTTTGCATGGTTTGTTAAAGCTTCGTAGTTGCTGAGTGCGTGCAACTTTATACCGGCTTCATTAAAAGCGGCGGTTGCATGTGCAAAGCCATAGCTAAAAATCGAGACCATCCCTTCAATAATAATACCCTCCTTTTGCAACACTTCACACACTTGTAGGCTGCTTTTACCTGTAGAAATAAGGTCTTCTACCACAACAACCCTTTGTCCTTTCTTATACATACCTTCTATTTGGTTGCCCATACCGTGCTCTTTTGGCTTTGGCCTCACATACATAAATGGAAGTTTAAGCTGGTCAGCAGCCATTGCACCCCACGAAATACCTGCAGTTGCTACGCCTGCAATGGCGTCTGCCGCTGCAAATTGTTCAAAAATAACGGCACACAATTCGCTCTTTATAAAATCTCTTATATATGGATAACCCAATGCCCGCCTGTTGTCGCAATAAATAGGACTTTTCCAGCCACTTGCCCAAGTAAATGGCTTCTCAATATTTAATTTAACGGCATCTATCTGTAATAATTTTTCTGCAATAGCTTCCGCTGCTGTATTCATGTAGATTGAATTAATAATTTAAACAAAGATAACATGTTGATAAATCATTGTAAGCCAGAAGGTTTAATTTTACTACTTAAATAATTATATGCAGCTAAAAATATATGTAGATGAAACGCCTATCTACATTACAGATAAGTTAGGAGAAGAACTGGAGGCAATTTCTTTAAACAAAGGTACCGTGCTCATAAAAGATGAAGCACAAATTAAGGCAGATATAATAATAGAGGCTATTAAAAAAGACAAGAAAGCAGTTATTTTACTGTTTGAAAATCCTACATCTGCAAGAAAGACCCTGTTTCAACAATTTACCATTGTAGAGGCAGCAGGTGGCATTGTACAACATGAAAATAAAGAATTGCTGTTTATTTACAGGAGAGAAAAATGGGATTTGCCCAAGGGTAAAATGGAAGAAAATGAAACACCCGAAGTTTGCGCCGAAAGAGAAATTGAAGAAGAAACTGGCGTGAAAAACTTAACGCTGAAGCATAAAATTGGTGAAACCTATCATATATACGAAGAACGTGGTATGCGTATTTTAAAAATAAGCCACTGGTTTTATTTTACCAGCAGTCAAAAACAAATTACAGTGCCGCAGGTTGAAGAAGACATAGCAGAAGTAAAGTGGATGGCTACCTGCAACATTAACGAACCGATGAAAAATACATACCAAAATATAAAAGATATTTTGCGGGTTTTCTTTGATACTCCATAGACCAAAGTAGGACTGGTTGTTTGTGTTTTAGAAAGGGATAAAATAAACTGTAAAAGATAAGACTTTACCCGCTTGGATGAGGCGCTTTTAAAATGGCAACAGTTAGCCTGCTAACACAAATAAGCATGTGTTTTTCGTCGTGAATTTTTATATCCCAAACATGGGTGCTGCTGCCAAGGTGAAGGCGGGTTGCGGTTGCAATAACCAATCCTTCTCTGGCACTGCGAATGTGATTGGCATTTATTTCCAGCCCTACGCAAATAAATTTAGCAGGATCGAGCACGTAATAAGATGCTACGCTGCCTACTGTTTCGGCAAGTGCACAACTCGCACCGCCATGCAACAAGCCATAAGGCTGTTTTGTGCGCTCATCCACCGGCATGCTCATTTTAAGGTAATCAGCACCAACTTCTACCCATTGCATTCCCAAATGTGTCCCCATGGTATTACCGGTAATCTGCAGATCGCTAAGAGATAAATCTTTATTAAACCAAATACTATTATTTGCCAACTTTATAATTTTTTTTAATTGATTTATTTACTGCTTTTGGTAAAAATTTAGAAACATCTCCCCCGTTTCTCAATACATCTCTCACCAGCGTGGAAGCCACAGAAGTAAACTGGGGCAAGCAGGTAAGAAAAACCGTTTCTATATTATCTGCGAGGCTGCGGTTCATATCTGCGATAGCTTTTTCGTACTCAAAATCATTCACGTAACGAATACCACGAAGTATAAATTTTGCGCCGATTTCGTTGCAACAGTTTACCGTAAGTCCATCATATAACACGGCTTCTACATTGTCGTTATCTGCATATATTTCGTTTAGCCAGTCTATTCTCTGCTGGTCAGTAAACATGGGTGTTTTATTTATGTTTCTGCCAATACCTATTACGATCTTATCAAATAGAGGAAGCGCTCTGTCTATAATATCAGTATGGCCAAGGGTTACAGGGTCAAAAGTACCCGGGAAAAGACAAATACGCATATCGTTCATTGATATTTAGTTAATGTAGAAAATAAAAAAAACCGGTTTTAAGCACTTCTGTCTGCAAGTAAATATAAAGCGGCCATTCTTACGGCCACGCCATTTTCTACCTGTTGCAAAATAATTGAATTTGATGCATCCGCCACATCACTGTCTATTTCTACACCACGGTTTACAGGACCAGGATGCATAATTACAATTTCTTTCCCAATACCATCCAGCATTTTTTTTGTAACTCCGTAGGTAAGGTTATATTCTCTCAATGTAGAAAACAATACTTTTTTCTGCCGCTCAAGTTGTATGCGCAACACATTTGCCACATCGCACCATTGCAAAGCCTTTTTAAGATCATACTCAACCGTTACACAAAGTGCTTCTTTTATATATTTAGGTATTAAAGTTGGCGGGCCTGCAACCATAACTTCTGCACCCATTTTTTTTAATAAATAAATATTACTCAGTGCAACCCGGCTGTGCATAATATCTCCTACTAGTACAATTTTCTTACCCGCAAGCTCTCCTATTTTTTCTATTATTGAAAATGCATCTAACAAAGCCTGTGTTGGATGCTCATTTGTGCCGTCACCGGCGTTAATAATGGCTGTATGAGGTAGATGTTTGGCTAAAAAATGAGCAGCACCGCTAGCATGGTGGCGCATTACTACCATATCTACCTTCATGCTAAGAATATTATTTACGGTATCTAACAGGGTTTCACCTTTAGAAACGGATGAAGCAGAAGCAGTGAAATTAATAGAATCTGCACCTAATCGCTTTTCGGCAAGCTCAAAAGAAATACGTGTGCGGGTGCTGTTTTCGTAAAATAAATTTACGATTGTAACATCGCGTAAAGAGGGCACTTTCTTTACAGGACGCTGTAAAACTTCTTTAAATTGAATGGCAGTTTGTAAAATAAGGGAAATATCTTCCGTAGAAAGTTCTTTAATGCCTATTAAATGTTTTGTAGATAGTTGCATTAAGGAGCGAAGCTATTGTAAAAAAGGTAAACGAAAAAAAGTTTATGTTATCAGCAGACTGCAGTCAATAAAACGGCAACTTGAAGACCAAACTGTCAGATGAATACATTGTTTACATCAATCATTTTCCACTATCACTTCTCCGCTGCTTTTTACGACTTTTACTTTTTGGTGAAAGTGTCCATCAATTGTTTTACCGCAATAGTCGGGCTGTATGGGTAATTCCCGGTCAAATCTCCTGTTTACCAACACACATAACTCAACTTTTTTAGGTCTGCCAAAATCCTGTAACGCATCTAAAGCAGCACGTATGGTTCTGCCGGTATAAAGTACATCGTCAATTAAAACAACTTTTTTACCGTCAATATTAAAAGGAATTTCGGTTTTGTTGGAAAGATGTATTTCGGTTCGCACGTCATCTCGGTAGAAAGTAATATCCAGCAATCCGTATTTTATTTCTTCTTCTGGACAAAGCAGTTTAATTTGTTCTACAATTTTATCACTAACATAAACGCCACGCGGTTGTATTCCTATAAAAATAATATCGCTTATGTGTTCATCATTTTCAATTACCTGCTGTGCAAGTCTTGTTATTATCAGCTTAAGTTGTGGGTTAGATATAAGCAGTTGCATGCAGCAAAGTTATCTGTTTTGCATTTTCATTTAATCAAAAATAATTGAAGCCAATGTTCGGTAAATGTACCTAAATTGCCAAATCTTCTTTAACACAATACATGAAACTAACTAAAACAACGGGAACAGTATTTTGGTTTCTCATGGGCGTTTTGTTTTTTATACCATTTCTTGGTAACGTACACCTGTTTGACTGGGACGAAATAAATTTTGCAGAAATAGCCAGGGAAATGATTGTGCAAAAAAATTACATGGAACCGCATATAAATTTTGTCACATTTACGGAAAAACCACCTCTGTTCTTTTGGCTGCAGGCACTTAGCATGAAATGTTTTGGCATTAACGAATATGCGGCCAGGTTTCCCAATGCTTTATTGGGTTCATTTGTTCTACCGTTTCTTTTTAGGCAAGGCGTCAATTTAAAAAGTATCAGATTCGGTATGCTTTGGGCCATGGCCTATTTTGGTTCCATATTACCTGCTCTGTATTTTAAAAGTGGCATTATAGACCCTGTTTTCAATTTCTTCATTTTTGCAGGGTTGCTTTGCTTAGTTAAAGCGTCGTGGAAAAAAGCTTTGTTTATTCCTTACCGCGGGCAATTGTTAGCTGCTGGCACTTTCGCAGCACTTGCTATACTTACCAAAGGCCCTGCGGCCATATTAATTATAGGGCTTACAATGATTGCTTATTTTATTGCCGCAAAGTTTAAATGGTTTTTGAGTTTGGTTGATGTGCTCATTTTTAGTGTAGTTACTTTGCTTGTAACTGCGATTTGGTTTGTAGTAAATTATCTGCAAACTGGCGAAAAATTTATAATAGAATTCACCATACGGCAATGGCAACTGCTTACTACCGCTGATGCCGGGCATGGCGGATTTTTATTGTATCATTTTGTAGTAATATTTTTTGGATGTTTCCCGGCTGTGGCATTTATGCTGTTTGCTTTTTTCAAAAAAGAAAAAAACGATAAGCAACTAGCAGATCTTAAAAAATGGATGTCAATATTATTTTTTGTAGTGCTTATTTTGTTTACGTTGGTTAATACGAAGATTGTACATTATTCGTCTCTTTGCTATTACCCATTGAGTTTTTTGGCAGCATTAAGCATGGATAATTTTATAGCGCAACAATGGAGGTATAAAAAATGGATTACTGTAGTTACTCTGATTTCCTCCCTCCCGTTTATTGCTGCTCCGTTTGCGGTAAGTTATGTTACAAATAATATGGACACCTTGAAATCGCTGCTCAGCAAAGACCCATTTGCGGTAGAAAACATGGCAGCGCAAATAAACTGGTCAGGCTTAGTAATGCTCCCCAGTATTTTGCTATTGATAACCCTTGCAGTTTTTGTATTTCTTATCAGAAAAAAATCTTTTACAGTAGGCTTTGCAGCGCTGTTTATTGGGTCAGCAATATGGCTACAGCTAGGTTTGTTTTTTTATATAAAAAATGTGGAGGGCATCAGCCAAAGGGCAAATATTGAATTTTGGCAAACCAAGAAACATGAAGATTGTTATTTTGCAACCTACGGATACAAAAGCTATACGCAGCTATTTTATGGTGCAGTAAAAGAACATTCAAATAAAAATTATACAAACGACGAATGGCTGCTACATGGTAATATTGATAAACCAGTTTATATAAGTTGCAAAACCAACTCCTACAAAGAATTTGCAGCAAATGTGAACGACGCCAAATTTTTATACAGTAAAAACGGATTTTATTTTTTTGAACGGTTGCGGGTTTCGGCAAGATAATGAGGGGTAAATAAGTTCCATTTTGCCAGCCTGTATTGGAGGCTCACTTTTAATACACCCAAGCCATAAATTGCGCTCCTTTTTAAATTAATGGAAGAAGCTTCTGGAAAGTATTTTGTAGGGCAGGTTATTTCTGCAATCTCAAATCCGCTAAAAAATATTTGAGCTATCATCTGGTTATCAAACACAAAATCATCGGAAAGCTTTTCATAATCTACCGCAGCCAATACCTCTTTTGAGAAAGCCCTATATCCTGTATGGTATTCGCTTAGTTTTTGATTGAAAAGAATATTTTGAAATAATGTGAGCATTCTGTTGGCCACATATTTATACCACGGCATACCTCCCTTCATGGCCCCCTTTCCTAAAATTCTACTGCCAAATACCACGGGGTACAAATCATTAGCAATGAGGTAAGCCATGCTGTGCAGGAGTTTGGGCGTGTATTGGTAGTCAGGATGCAGCATAATTACAATATCTGCTCCTAGCTCTTTTGCCCTGTTGTAACAGCTCTTTTGGTTGCCACCATACCCCTTATTTTTTTCGTGGATGATGATATGCTGAATACCAAGCTTTTTGGCCACTTCAATTGTATTGTCGCGGCTGTTATCATCTACGAGTACTACTTCATCAACAATATCAAAAGGAATTTCTTTGTACGTAGTTTCTAGGGTTTTTGCAGAATTATATGCAGGAAGAACAATAATTATTTTTTTGCCGGCTATCATTTTAATTTTTTTGGGTAAAATTCTTTAGCATTGAAATTTACGCTGAAAAAAGTTTATTTGGTTTTTGGATTTGGTTGCAAAAATTCTTTCCTCGAAATGATTTGCCCTTCCACAGGAAATGCCAAGGTTTTACTAGTTTCTTCTATTTTGGCAGCTATAAAATGCCGGGTTACATCGCCTTGTTCGTAAGCCTCTAATACTACACCTGGCACATCGTTATAAAATAATCCAGCTCGTTTAAATTTTAATTCCGTTGTGTACCATATCATAGTGCTATCATTATTATTATCTACAGCAAGGGCCTGCTTGCAGCTATAGCCTAAAATTACCTTCGTGTTATCGTAAAACACCCAGCTTTTTTCAAATCTTGGATGCTCCGTTATCAAATATTTATTTTTATCAGGATAATTTACCTCGTCATAATATTTATTGTTTTTTAGGTCAAAAAAAGTTGCGTTGTGAATTAGTTTATCGCCAACTATTTTTCTTCTTTTAATGGGATCTTGATTTTGTAAAAATTGATATACAATTCCCAGACTATCATTAAACACCATTCTGAAAAATGGCTTTTTTGGCGGCCCAACAAAATAGTTTCCGCCTGCCGGCAAAATAGCAGGTCGGGGAACATCGCCAATAATATCTCTGGTATAAATTATACTTATTGAAGATTGAGCAAAAACATTGCTAGCACAAAACAATAAAAAGAATATAGAAAATTTCATAAATAATTTTTACGCCTCTTCCATAAAACTATACCTATAATCTACTACAGGCACAAAAGTTTCTTTAATAGTACGTGCACTTAACCAACGGTATAAATTTAATTGAGAACCTGCTTTATCATTGGTACCACTTGCTCTTGCGCCACCAAATGGTTGTTGCCCCACCACTGCTCCGGTTGGTTTATCATTAATGTAAAAATTACCGGCGCTGTTCCGAAGTCTGTTTACCGCAAGCTCTACTGCATACCTGTCTTGCGCAAGTACAGCACCGGTGAGGGCATAAGGTGAAGTATCGTCAACAAGCGCCAAGGTCTCTTCGTATTTATTTTCATCATATATATATATGGTAAGCACGGGGCCAAAAAGTTCATCACACATGGTAACATAGTATGGATCGGTTGCTTCAATAATAGTAGGTTCTATAAAATAACCTTCTGTTTTATCACAATGTCCACCTACCCAAATATTCGCCTTTCCGTCACTGTTTATTACATCATTTATGTAACTTTCCAGTTTGTCAAAACTCTTTTCATCTATCACTGCATTTATAAAATTCGTAAAATCTTCTACCGTACCCATTTTCATAGTCTTCACCACTTCCACTAATTTCTTTTTTAGTTCTGCCGCCATATTGCTTGGAATGTATGCTCGGGATGCAGCAGAACATTTTTGACCTTGATATTCAAATGCGCCTCGTGCAAGTGCTGTAACAACGGCATCTACATTGGCACTCCTGTGTGCTATTACAAAATCTTTACCGCCGGTTTCACCAACAATACGTGGGTAAGATTTATAAATTGGCGTGTTTTTACCAATGGTCTCCCACATTTTATTAAACACTCCTGTACTGCCTGTAAAATGCAATCCTGCAAATTCAGGATGGTTAAAAACAACATCACCAATAGTTTGTCCATCTACAAATACCAGGTTGATAACACCATCAGGCAAGCCTGCTTCTTTTAAAATTTTCATAAACATTTGTGCGCTGTACACCTGTGTGTTGGCGCATTTCCAAACAACCACGTTACCGCACATGGCAGCGCTGGTAGGTAAGTTTCCGCCTATTGCGGTAAAGTTAAAAGGCGTTAATGCAAATACAAATCCTTCTAAAGGACGATACTCCAATCGGTTTTGGATACCAGGACTACTGATGGGCTGCTTTTGATAAATATCACTTAAGAAATGAACATTAAAACGAAGAAAATCTATCAACTCACAACTCGCATCTATCTCCGCCTGCATAGCATTTTTACTTTGCCCAAGCATAGTAGTTGCATTAATATGCGGACGATATTTTGTAGCTAACAAATCAGCTGCTTTTAAAAAAATATTTGCACGGTTTTCCCAACTCATTCCTGCCCATTTGTCTTTTGCTTTTAAAGCAGCAGCAATGGCTTTCTTTACATGCGATGCATCACCGATGTGATATTGCCCAAGCACATGTTTGTGTTCGTGAGGCGACCGAATACTAACTGTTTTGCCAGTGCGAACTTCATCTACACCAATGTACATCGGCACATCTATTTTTGTACTTTTAAATTCTTTTAATGCTGCTTTTAACGCAAGTTTTTCTTTAGAACCTTTTGCATAATTAAGCACTGGTTCGTTTACAGGTAAAGGGTAATAGAATGAGCCGTATTGCATAGAATAGTTATTTAGAATTGTTATTTATTTTTTTAAAAATTTCTTTTTTTACCTGTAACCAAGTCAGTTTTTTTAAACAGTTTGGTGTTTCTGAGTCTTCTGCATCATCAAAATAGGTTATTATTTTTGCTACTCCAATTGCCAACATCGGATCATATTTTTGCCTATAAAAACTTGCTATTTCTTCTATACTAAATATGTCAAGAAGGGCATTTATATCCCAAAAGTCTTTTTTTGAAGCTCTTCTTGATATTGCATTCACTTTTGACGCTGCAATATCTTTAAATCCCCACATTCTTATGTCCTGTTCCTTAAAAATTTCATCTATTAAAATGCCATTGTGCCTGCAAATATCAATTTTTATATCATCAATAAAACAAAAAATACCCAGCCTGTTATTTAATGTAGAATTTAATTGCAGGCGGTTTCCAAAGTTTATTTTTAGTTCATTCACCACAATTTCATTATCAAACACATCATGAGTAAACAAATCTAAATCAACTGAAATTCGGTGCCCAAGACGTAGAGACAATGCTGTACCACCCACTAAATTAAAATGCTGTAATTCTTTTACCTCCATTAATTCTTTTAGTAAAGAGAAGGTGCTGGGTTCAACTGTTTCAGTATATAACATCTAAAATTTTCTTTTGGAATATCGAAAAGTCCGGCACAAAATTCAATTGTTTCATCAAATAAATATTTTGCCGTAGTAAGTACTTCAATTACTTTTTCATCTCCATAATATCTCCTCACTTGTCTCATATCTTCAATATCACCTCTTTCAAATGTTCTTTCTACCACAAATTTGTATTTCTCATCATAGTTAATTTTATCAAAATCAACATCCCAAAAAATTCTCTTCGCTAATATGGGCTTAGTCATTTTCATATTGAAAGTTACTGTAAAATATTTACTTCCTTTTCTTTATACCTCCTCCTTCTCCGCCATTAAATATGCTTTTATAAACCCATCAATCTCACCATCCATTATTGGGCCTACGTTGCCCACCTCATAATCGGTGCGGTGGTCTTTTATCATTTTGTATGGGTGAAAAACATAAGAACGTATTTGGCTGCCCCATTCAATTTTTTTCTTCTTACTGTTGGCCGCATCTTTTATTTCGTTGCGCTTTTGCAATTCAATTTCGTACAACCTGCTCTTCAGCATTTGCATAGCAAGTTCACGGTTGCCGAGCTGGCTCCTATCTTGCTGACACACTACCACAATACCTGTGGGAATATGCGTTAACATTACTTTTGTTTCTACCTTATTCACATTCTGCCCACCTGCGCCTCCACTTCTGGAAGTTTCCATTTTTACATCTGCAGGATTGATATCTATCACAATTGAATCATCAACTAATGGATACACATTTACACTTACAAAACTGGTATGCCTGCGAGCTGCACTGTCAAAAGGTGAAATCCGTACTAATCGATGAACACCGCTTTCCCCCTTTAAAAAACCATAAGCAAACGGGCCTTCAAATTTGTAAGTACATGTTTTTATGCCTGCACCATCGCCCCATTGCCAGTCCATTTCTGTAACTGTCCAGCCTTGCTTTTCACCGTACATTCTAAACATACGGGCAAGCATTTCTGCCCAGTCCTGGCTCTCAGTACCACCTGCGCCACCGTTTATTTGCAGCATGGCGGGCAGTTCATCTTCAGGTTCATTTAGTGTGCTTTTAAATTCTGCTTCTTCCACTTTATTTACGGCATCATCAAAAGCTTCTCTTACTTCTTCTTCTGTGGTATCTCCGGCTTTCCAAAACTCAAAAAGCACTGCAAAATCTTCTACAGCCGTGTTTACAGCGTAAAACATATTAACCCAATACTCATTTACTTTGGTTTCTTTTAAAATGGAAGTTGCCCTTGCATTATCATCCCAAAAGCCGGGCGAAAGGGAAAGTTGCTTATCGTTTGTAATCTTTGATTCTCGGTTTTCTACGTCAAAGAAATCTCCTCAAAACCATTGTACGGTCTCGAAGAGCCTTTATTTGTTCTATTGTCATGCGGCAAAAATAATGGATAATTTTTACAGGTGGTATCTTTTTGAAAAGATGTCACCTCTTGCACCACTAAATTTTATTTGTACATTGCCACACCTAAAATAACAATATGATTTTTAGAAGCAAAGCGCCTTTGCGCATTGGCCTTGCCGGTGGCGGTACAGATGTGAGCCCGTATGCTGATATGTTTGGCGGCGCCATTTTAAATGCCACTATTTCATTATTTGCCCATGCCTCCATAGAGATATTAAATGAAAAAATAATAATTGTTGAAGCGCCTGACAGGAATGAAAAAGATCAGTACGATTTTGCAAAAAACCTACCCCTAAACGGCACATTAGATCTATTAAAGGGCGTTTACAACCGCATACAAAAAGATTACCCATTTCCAGAACAGGGTTTCAGGCTCACAACGTTTGTAGATGCGCCTGCCGGTTCAGGTCTTGGCACGTCGTCAACACTTGTGGTGGCTATTTTGGGTGCCTTTGTAGAAATGCTCAAACTGCCCCTCGGAGATTATGATATTGCACATTATGCTTTTGATATTGAACGGAACGATTTGCAACTATCGGGTGGCCGGCAGGACCAATACGCTGCAACTTTTGGTGGCGTAAATTTTATGGAATTTTATAAAGATGATAAAGTGATTGTAAATCCGTTGCGCATTCGCCCGCAATATATGCATGAGCTGGAAAACAATTTGTTACTCTATTTTACCGCAACATCGAGAGAAAGTGCTACCATTATAAACGAGCAGGTAAAGAATGTAAAGGGCAACAACGAAAAAAGCATTGATGCCATGCACAATTTAAAAGAGCAGGCACAATTAATGAAAGAAGCCTTGCTGCGTGGTAAGGTAAATGACATTGGCGCCATACTCGATTATGGCTTTGCACAAAAAAGAAACATGGCTGCAAACATCAGCAACAGCAACATCGAAGCTATTTATGATGCTGCAAAAAACGCAGGCGCAGCAGGTGGAAAAATAAGTGGCGCAGGTGGCGGTGGCTTTATGATATTTTATTGCCCAGGCAATAGCAGATACGCTGTAAAAGATGCTTTGGAGCAATTTGGCGGAGAAATAAAAAAATATTCGTTTACAAAATATGGGCTTACCAGTTGGACTGCACAATAGGCTTTGGGGGCGGTGAAAATTGGAACTATTTTCATCATTTGATCAGGCTATCCGTTGCTCCCGCAAAAAGAGGGATCCACTTCTCTCCCGGCGCTCGTCAACAATAAATCTTTTTTCAACTTTTATTAACCGCTATTGGGTATTTTACAATAGTCACTCGCAAACATTAAATTTGCCGCACAAATAATTTAAATGAAACAAACAATTCGTTCCATCATACAGGCTTCTATAGATACCAAGCTTTCCATTTTAGCAGATGAAAAAATGATTGACAGTATTCATCAATCAGTAGAAGTTATTACAACCGCTTTTAAAAACGGCAATAAAATTTTGTTTTGTGGCAATGGCGGCAGCGCTGCAGATGCACAACATTTAGCAGCAGAATTTAGCGGTCGTTTTTATAAAGACAGAGATGCGCTTCCCGCCGAAGCCTTGCATGTAAATACATCTTATATGACAGCGGTTGCAAACGATTACAGTTTTGATGTGGTGTATTCCCGCATGATAAATGGTATTGGCAAAAAAGGAGATGTATTGGTAGGGCTCAGCACATCTGGCAACAGCATAAATATTTTAAACGCCATAGAGACAGCCAAAGAAAAGGGCATAATCACCATAGGTTTCACAGGTGCAACTGGCGGTAAAATGAAAGAAGAATGTGATTTACTATTAAACGTACCATCGATAGATACGCCCCGCATTCAGGAAAGTCATATACTTATTGGGCACATTATTTGCCAGCTTGTAGAGGAACAGTATTTTTAACATACGTCATTTTATAAAACTCATTTTTTGCAAATAAAAGAATGCATCATACTTGCAGGCGGCCTGGGTACACGTTTGCGCACCGAAGTGGCTAACTTACCCAAATGCATGGCACCCGTAGCCGGAAAACCCTTCATACATTGGGTTCTAATATATTTACAATTGCAAAAAGTTACATCTTTTGTATTGTCACTTGGATACATGCACGAAGTAATTGAGGAATATATTGGTGAATATTTCCCTGATTTATCTGTAAAGTTTTCAGTAGAAAAAGAACCCCTTGGTACAGGTGGTGCTATACATTTGGCCATGAAACTCTGTAAGGAAGAACATATTTTGGTAGCGAATGGTGATACGTTGTTTGAAACAAATAATGAAAACCTACTTACTCACCATCTGGCAAAAAAAAGCGACTGCACCATTGCCTTAAAACCAATAGAAAATTTTGATAGGTACGGCGTTGTAAAAATTGATTCCCGCAATAGTATCATTTCTTTTGAAGAAAAAAAATACCAACAGAGAGGTCTAATAAATGGCGGCGTATATCTAATAAACAAGTCTAGCTTCAATAAAATTATTTTTCCCGAAAAGTTTTCTTTTGAAAAAGATTTTCTGGAGAAATTTGTACAAAAAATAACTATGGTTGGTATAGAAGACCATGGCTATTTTATTGACATTGGAATACCCGAAGATTTTAAAAAAGCCAATTTAGAAATAAAGGAAAAGTACAATGTTTGATATAAATATTATCAATAAAGAATGGACCTTATTTTTGGATAGAGATGGTGTGATAAACCATGAAAAAGCCAACGATTATATTCACACCTGGAGTGAGTTTACATTTTATGATGGGGTACTGGAAGCAATGGCAATCTTTGCAAAAAAATTTAAACACATCATAGTAGTTACTAACCAAAGAGGCATAGGCAAAGGTGTAACCAAAGAGGAAGATCTTTTATTTCTTCACAAAAAAATGAAAGAAGAAGTTGAAGAAAATGGTGGTAGAATAGATGCCATTTATTATTGTGCAGCTGTAGAAAGCAGCAGCCTATTCAGGAAACCAAATACTGGGATGGGGATGCAGGCTGTAAAAGATATTCCAACAATAAATCTTACAAAAGCGTTGATGATTGGTAATACGCTCAGCGATATGCAGTTTGGCAAAAACCTTGGCGTTGCAACCATTTTTTTACCCACCACAAGGCCAGAAGTAAAACTGGAAGATGAACATATTGACGCCGTTTTTCCGTCATTAATTGCATTTGCCAACAATCTGTTATAAGTTTTCGTTAAAGATGCCTTTGTAAAGCTTGTCGCAACAGTCAATACATTTTGATTTTATATATTTATACAATGAAAATTTGTTCATCCCTATTCATTTTATATTTTTGTACTTCTACCCTCTTTGCACAACAAATTTCTACAGCTGATAAAGGTTTTTTATTAAAGAAAGAAGACTCTTTAAAAACCGTTGGATTAAAAATAGTACAGGGCAGAAATGCGGCCGATCGTTTTTTTGCCGACAGTGCTTTTACCCG
>JBJXGJ010000116.1:0-21614 GCA_046153805.1 Ferruginibacter sp.
GCCCAAGCACCACCTGGTGTAGTTTGAACCTGCCATTGGTAGAGGATTGGACCAGAACCGGTGATAACAGCAGATAAGAATGTTGCTGACCCACACAACGCAGATTTACTTACAGGTGCAGTTGCTATTGTAAGTGGTGTACAAGGGGTATTATTAATTATATTAACTATATAGTCTTCCGTTTCGCCGCGAGTATATGAACCACAGGGATTAATATCTGTTGGGAGAGTTGTTTCAACATTTACCACTCTCATTCTTGTAAGACCAGAAACTGCATTACCTGGAATAGTTATATCTCCACCTTCTACATGTGGGCCTACAGTATTATCAAGAGAACGATACACTGTTTCAGCTATCTGAAAAGTACCATCGCGGTTATAATCAATATATACAGCTACGGCATTGCCATAGTTATCACCACAAGTACCAATTTGTACTTCTAAAGGGTAAGTAGCACCTGTAGCTAAATCAGGGGCTGCCGGAGCACCTGTACCGCTTTCATAATTTGAATATCTGTTTTGAATTGAACCAGGACCAGGTGCTAATGTGGCACAAGTAGATACATTGCTTAATGTACCAAGTGTAACTCTAAAAATATCTTCATCTTCAGTCGAAAAGGCAGAAGATAAACAGTAACATTGAAATGCAGAATTTAAGCTAACACAAACAGGTGTTGAATTAGTTGTTACGGCTGAGCATGTAACAGCTGCGTAATAACAAGTTGCTGAAGTAATACTTCCTACAGACAAGGTAGGATTGGTTGCACCTGCAATTGCGGTAAAAATTGTTCCTGTAGCACTTGGGCCTGAAAACCACTGATAACTAAGACCATCTGCCGTTTGATTATTTTGTAACGAAAGGGTAAAGCCTTGTGTTCCCGAACAAACTGACGTAGCAGTACTTAATGTGTTACCTGGAGCTGGAGCTCCAGTACAAGGCGTTCCTGCCATGATATTTACATTATAATCTTCTGTTTCACCCCAATTATAGGGACCACAAGCTTCAATTTGGGATGGATCTGCTTCTACATTTATAACTCTCATTCTTGTTGTACCTAACGTTGCAGTTGCCGGAATTGTTATATTCGCAGTTTCTAAATGGGGACCAAAAGTAGTTGCAGCAGAAACATATACACGTTCAGTTGCAGCAAACGTTCCATCTTGGTTGTAATCTATCCAAACAGCTGCGCTATTTGGATAGTCATCCCCGCAAGTACCGATTTGTATAGATAAAGAAGTACTGCTGCTTCTTACAACATTTGCAACCGGTGCTCCCTGATAGCCTGTGTAGTTAGAATATCTACGATTTAAGGAACCAGGCCCAGGCGCAACTGTTGTACATGTAGATGAATTATTTAAATTACCAAATGTTACATTAAATATTTCTTCATCCGTATTCACATCTGCACTTGAGTTGCAATAACATGCAATAGAATTTACTCCTACCGGAGTAGAAGTGCCGTTGATACCACTGCACGTTACAACCGCCCGAAAAAACGTGGTTACTGTAATAGTTGCACCATACGTTGGATTTATAGCACCTGCTATATCTGTGTAAGGCCCGCCAACACCGGTTGTAGATCGCTGCCACTGGTAGGTTATTCCTGTGCCTGTAACTGCATTTTGCAATGAAAGGAAAAATGGACTACCAGGACAAGCAGAAGAATTAGTGGTCAATGTATTACCCGGAGCGGGAGTACCTGCGCAAGGCACTATTGGCGCTGCGGTATAAGATAGCGTAAAAGGAAGATCGGCTGCTACATCTGGAGCACTGGCCGGGCTTCCGGCATCTACAATTTGAGACCAAACGGATGCAGCTGACGAAAACTGTCTAGCATTGTAAGCAGGCAAAGTTCTTATGCCCACTGTTTGACTGGTTGGCGAAAAACAAACCGCAGCGTTTACTACCTGCCATTCTACCCAATAAGTACCTTCTGTAAGAACTACAGTGGTACCCAAATTAGCAGTAATAGAAAAAATAGGCAAATCAGGAATCGGAGGCGTGGGGGTTGGTACCTTAGAATTAAAAATTCCCTTTCTTCCGGAAAATGCTGTAGAGGCGAATCTATTTGTCGTTAAGTCTCCAAATATAACTGTACTTCCTGCTACTCCAGGGGCACCGTTCCATATTCTAACTCTAATATTTGTGTACGGAGACGTTGTGCTTGTAGGGGCTGTAACTTGATCTAATGAATACACCGTAAGTGTATTAATTGTCCAAGTATTTCCTCCCGGAACTACGAAATTATCAGCTAAAGAGTTAGTGGTAGTACCGGTAGCTGCATGAGGAACTCCAAGCAAACTATTAGATTCGGTGGTGTTTCCCGTCACATTCTGTAATTCGTGCCACGTAGTACCTGCGGCTGCAGCTGTACCATTTAAGCTGGTCGCGCCTGTACCAAGGTTGCCATTTACGAGCGTCTGCGCAAACATGGCAGATACCATAAAGACAAGCGCAAAAGTGGACAGAAATTTTTTGTAATTATTTCTGAACCAAGAGTAATTTTGTTTCATGTGTTAAAATTTTATTGAAATAAGTTGATAGTAATCTTTCTAATGAAGCCTGGCAAAAAATTAATTTGCTCTGGGATCCACAAGAGAAGCAGCTGATTTTTCCTTGACCTGCTCAGCATTTTTCAAATCTTGCCGCATCTTTTGTTGTTTAAGTTTCTCAGCTTGCAATCTTGCTTCTTGCTGAGGGGTTACAGCCACTTGTGACGTCTGGTGGTATTCAAGAAGTTTCCTTTTTTCTAGCTCTGTTTGGTTTTTTTGATAGGCTGCAATTGATTCTTTTGGAGTAGCAGTAGCTTTTTTTGCCTGTGCAAATGAAACAGAACATAAAAAGAACACCACCGCAGAAGAGAGTAATAATTTTTTCATGAGTTTATTTTTGTTAATAAATTATTGTTGTTCAAATGTACACTTTCTTTATAAAAAAATAAAATTTAGTTGGTATCAGGTTTTGGCTAAAAAAGGTTGATGATACTTTGTGATATAAAAATTCAAGTTTCGTAAAAGGTTTTACTTATGCTATAGTGGGCATAATAACCTACCCCTGCATAAATATTATTAATAAACTCACTGTTACAGGGTTTGTTAATATTAATTGACACATAAGAACCCTATGCTTTTTAACGAGCTTTGCGCGTACAAAAAATATATCATAATGGCAAATAGCATTCGCTTTCTTGTTCAAGCATAGGAAGCCATACAAAAAAAGGTGTCCCTTTTAGGGGACACCTTTTTTATAAAAAATATGCTATTACATCACGATCACAGTTCCTGTCTTAATTCGCTCACCTGTACTGGTTAGCAAATCAATTCTGTAAATTCCTCTGCCATGAGAAGCACCAAGATCTACATTCAATGGTTGGTAACCACCGCCAATTGCGTATCTCTTAGAGAATACTCTTGCACCTTTAGAATCATAAACATTTACAACGCTAGGTACTAAACCATTGTTTGTTACGTCGTTAAAATACCTCACTTGAAACTGACCACTATTAGGACTAGGGTAAATAAACAGTCTTGTAAAATTAGCAGAATCACCAATTATTATCGGAGCAGATGTGCTTGCTGCATTGGAAATGCAACCATTAGCGTCAGTCACTCTTACCGTATAGGTTCCTAAAGCATCTATCCCAACAACAAGTCTGTTATTAGTAGCTCCTGCAACTGCTGTTCCGTTTCTTAACCACTGGTAAGCAGCACCTGTAGCATTTGGAGATACAGCCGCCGTTAAGGTAGTTGTAAGTCCTGGGAATAAATTTCTAATTGGCGCTACACCGATGGTGACCGTTGGTGTAGGGCTCACAGTTAAAGTTCCTTCAGATGAAATTAAATCATTAGTTGGAGTACAACCGCTTGTTCTAATAACTATTCTATATTTATTACCACTTATAGCAGTAGTTACACCAGTTATTACATAGGTAGTAGCAGTTGCTCCAGGTATATCTGTAAATGCAGGTGTAGCCGCTGTACTTACCTGCCACTGGTAACTTAAACCTGTACCCGCAGTTAAGCCGGTAAAGCTAAATGTTGCATTAGTACCGAAACAAGTAGTAACATTTGCCACTGAAATAGTACCTGTAGCTGCTGTGTTTACTGTTACTGGTATAGTTAAAGGTAAGCTTGAACAAGTTCCATCAGTAACAACTACTGAATAGTTATTTACTCCCACCGTAGTTGGTTTTACATAAATGGTGTTAACAGCTGTGCCTGTGTAAGGCGTTGTTGCAGCAGCATTTGTAAACATTGTGCCCATAGTACCGGTAAATACACCTGTTGCAGGAGGACCTAGTAAATAATCTATAGTAATAGACCAATTATTTAATGCACCTACGTCTCCGCCACCACCATCAAATATTGCCAAAGTCCAGTCCCCATTTGCATTGGCTGATGTATTTGGAGTTAATAAAGAATTCCATGAAGTAGATGTTGGAACAAAGCCAGTTGGACCACTTTTGGTATTTCCAAAAGGTCCTGGTAAACCAGCTCCTACTACTAAATCTGCTTTAAATGTACCAGTATAGTTTCCTATTGCTGTACCTGTACTAAGTGCAGCTACACCTGTAGAACTAATAACTGTATTAGTAAATGCAGTAGAAACATCACCACCTGTTGCGTTCAAGAAATAATCTAAATTGATGATACTACCATTTGGAGCTCTTAAAGCCATTACCAAATCTCCAAAATAGGTGTGCGTACCACTCATTCTTACTCTCGCTCCAGTTACTGTAGCCCCTGCAGGCACAGTTGTTACATTTATCGTATTATTTATTCCCGCCAACACTGTAGCATTTACTACAGGAAATGGCGAAGTGCCACCTGCATCTGGTATCGCTATTGGTGTAGTAAATGTAGAATTTACAGTTACACTTCCAGGCACAGGCGATGCAATATTAGCTATTGTTAATTGCTGAACACCACCCAAACAAGTAGCTGGCGATGGAGGTGTAACCACAGCAATTATTGGAGTTACAGCTAAAGTAGCAACATTTGAAATATTTTCAGCAGAACAAGGACCTTGTAATCTTACACGATATTGATAACCGTTTACTGACGGGTTAACATTAACCACAGTTAAACTAGCCGTACCAACACCTGTGTATTGAGGACCTGCAACAACAGTTGTAAACGGAGCTGTTGGGGATGTTCTTACTTCCCATGTAATAGGACTGGGAGCACCTCCTGCAGTAACCACAGTAAAAGTAGCACTAGACCCACAAACTGCAGAAACGTTTGTTGGTTGAGTGGTAATGGTGGTTGGCTGGGTTACAGTTAGTGTAACTGCTGAACCTGCTGTAGGAAGTTGACATCCATTGGCCCCTGTTACAGAAACTACTGTATAAGTTGTAGTACTAGTAGGAGAAACTTGAATATTTGTGCCACTCACATAGTTAGACAAAGTAGTGTTTGTAGTACCGTTACTATAAACCAAAGTAAACGGCCCCACACCACCAGTAATATCTACTCTTAGGTTACTAGTTGCACTAGGACAAAGAAAAGGAACAGGAGTTGAGTATTCAACTTGATCAACTCCAATGTTGTCTGAATTTGCACCGTTTGGACCGCCACTAGTTACAAAATATCTAAATGCAAATCTACCTGAGACCGTTCCGGTAACTCCGGAAACGGTTGCAGTATATTGAGTCCAAGTAAATGGATATCCCGTAGTAGTAAGTGTAGGATTAACGGTAAGTAGTAGATTTGTATAATCTCCAACACTAACATTTGTAGTTCCTGCATTTACACTTGTACCATTCGTACTCATACGCAACTCTAATCTATCAGGGAATGTTTGCCCCGAATTAGCTGAAGGATCTATTGTACGGGTATAAAATGAAATTACATCACCATTTTTAATATTTACTACCGGTGTAAACAACCAACTGCTTATGGTATTATTACCAGTCGTAGAATTAAAACTATTATGTGCGTAGGCATTCGGAGCTCCATTAAAAGAGTTAAAGGCAGCGGTCATTCCTTGCCCCCAGTTTTGTGCTCCCAAAGGATTGCTTAAATTTTGACGAGCCCAACCTACGGGTAATACAGTTGTAAAACCTTCTTGTATTTGGAATGTAGTAGGAGGCACTATGCTTATTACTGCAGCAGTTGGACTTGCGTTTACTGTAGCACTAATAGGGATTGCCGCACAACCATTCATACCGGTACCAGTAACAGAATAAGTAGTGATTGCGGTAGGGTTTGCTATTACAACTGCGCCTGTTGCTGTATTTAAACCTGAAGAAGGTGTCCATACATAGGTGACAGCACCACTGGCCGTAAGTGAAAGTGGACTACAACCTGTTGTAGGGGTAACAGAAACTACTGGCCTTGGTAAAACCGTAATAACGGAGTTATTTGCACCGGCGCATGGCCCACCAACTATTGTAGCAATATAAGTAGAGGTTGCAGACGGTGTAACCCAAACAGAATTTGCTGGGGTACCCGCAAGATAAGGAGTTGTTCCGGCAGCATTACTAAATAGGGTCCCAGTAGGTCCAGCCCAAGTTGCAGTTGGTAAAATTACATAATCAAAGGTTAGGCTCCATGAGGTTAATACCCCTAAGTCACCAGATACATGATCTCTCATACCTAATCTCCAAGTACCATTTGGAACAGAGTATAATCCTGCAAAAGTTGCAACAGTAGAAGGGAAAGTTGTTAGGCCTGCACCTATAGCTCCATCCCCACTATATGTTCCAGTAAATGGGGCAATACCTCCAGAAATAGGACTAACACCAGCGGAGCTAATCGTTGTGTTTACAAAATTATCACCTGAGCCTCCCCTTCTGTTTATCAGATTGTAAACAGCACCGTTTGGCGCGATAAGATTAAGTGTGATATTTCCATCAAAAGTATGTGTCATATCTAAATTCACAGACATTGATGTAATAGAAGCACCCACTGGTAATACAACAGCTAATGGAGTTGTAATACCAGTTACGTTATTATCAGGTACATTTACCGCAATTGGACCACTCGAAACAGTAGTTGGCCCACCTGGAACACCAGAACCTGAAAGGCCAATACGTTGCGTTGATCCTTCACAAATTGTGGCTGCATCTGGTGTTAGACATGTACAAGCTGAAGACATAACTTGAATTGGTGTTGAAGTTCCTGCATTTCCTGCGCAAGTAACTCTTACCCTGTAAAAACCAGTAGCTGTAATAGTTGTGGTGTAAGATGCAGATGTACTTGCACCCGGCGCATTCGTCCAAGGGCCTGAAGCAGAAGCCGACGTTTCCCATTGGTAAGTAACACCGTTACCAACAGTGGTAGTAAGTGGTGTAAATGTAACAGGTGTACCTGAGCATACTGCTTGTTGGCTAGCAAGGGTATTACCTGGGTTAGGTGTGCCAGAGCAAGGAATACCAAAAGTCATACTTCCGGTAAAACCTCTGGGTGTAACAGTTGGTGCAGTTCCTCCTGCCGCTCCTCCAAAACCAACATTAGCACCAGATGTAAACGTACAACCCCCTGCTGTGAAAGTAGCAGGCGTTGGTAAACTACTATAAGCCAAAGCACCCGTGGTAGTGCCTGCAGCATAAGACCTAATTGCAATACCATAGGTAGCACCGGCAGGTATTAAAAGGTTTGATGTAAAAAAAGGCTGAGGAGTTATTGCACCCGTTGCAGTAACGGTTGCAGTAGCAAACTGTATCCATCCATTTGCTGCGTTTATAATGCCTGGAGGGCCGGCAATAGCACCTGGCTTATAAAAACCGGTAACATCTGCATTGCCTGATAATAAGTTAACGATACTGCTAATAGACGTAAGCGCAACAGCTGAAGTATTGTTATTAGTAAAATTAAAAGTTATCTCAGCATTTGCTCTATCAGCAGGGTACGGGGGTGAAGTGGTAATGGTTGTTTGAGCTTTTACTGATGTAAAACAAATTACCATTGATAAAAACGTTAGAAAAACTACGCTCAACAGTTTTTGAGTTATTTTTCGCTGTGTAATAAATGATTGCATAATTGTTTGTTTATTATAAAAAATACTTTTTATATTATTGAAAAATCAAAAATTTATCTGAGAATTAATTAGATACTTTTTTTCTGGAACTAGGTGAAGACGCCTTTGGAGCATCTTGTTCTGGTTCTATAATAAAAAACTCCGATTTGGCTTGCGATTTTTGCAAATCTGATTTTTTCTGGGCTGATTTTCTGTTTACATCTTCCTGAGTTTTAGCCGAAGAAACAGTGGATATTTTATTTTTGTTTAATTGTTCTTTTTGTGTGGCTTCTTTTGCTTCTTTCAAAACGACCGTACTTTTTTCCGTTTGGGCAAATGAAACAGAACACAGAATGAACATTACTGTAAAGGCTAGTAATAGTTTTTTCATGAAATTAATTTTTATAAATAAAAGATTGTTTCTCAAATATACGCTTTCTTTATAAAAAAATAAAGTTTAGTTAATATTTGGTTTTGGCTAAAAAATGTTAATATGCTCGGTAAGATAAAAAATTCAAATTTGATAAAAGGTTTTATTTATGCCATCGTGGGTATAATAACCTACCCAGGTATAAATATTATTAACAAACTTACCATTACCGGTACAGAACATCTTAAAGGACTGCAAAAAAAAAATGTACTTTTTGTAAGCAATCATCAGACTTACTTTGCAGATGTAATTGCTTTTATACATATTTTTTGTGCACATCACTGGAGAAAAGAAAATAAGCTGGGAATTCCATATTATTTATTGTGGCCTTTTACTAATATAAAATACGTAGCCGCCGAAGAAACAATGAACAGTACCTGGCTTACAAAATTTTTTAGGTTAGCGGGTGCACTCACCGTAAAACGAACATGGAATGAGGGTGGCAAAGAAATACAAAGGGGCTTAGATCCATCAGATACCCGAAAAATATTTACCGGTTTAAAAAAAAATTGGGTAATAACGTTTCCGCAGGGCACTACCAAAGCTTTTGCCCCGGGCAGAAAAGGAACGGCGCATATAATTAAACACACAAATCCGGTTGTAATACCGGTTGTTATAAATGGGTTTTCCAGAGCTTTTAATAAAAAAGGATTGGTAATTAAGAGGAAAAATATACAGCTGAGCGTGACGTTTAAAGCACCTTTGATTATTGATACCAATAACTCGAACGAAGAAATTATGGAGCAAATAATGGATGCTATTGAACAGTCCAAAAAATTTATGCCCGGTTTTAAACGGGCGTAGACTTATTTCATAAAAAGTGCTTTTAATTCTTCAGCATCTTCCGGTTTCATTTTACCGCCGAGTATTAATCTGATTTGCCTTCTGCGTAAGGCACCCTCAAATAATTTTATTTCGTCTTCCGTTTCTGGCGTTAGCGAATTTATTTTTCTTGGCTTTCCATTTGGATCAAGCGCAACAAACGTGTAGTAGGCTTCATTACTTTTGTAACGGTATTGCTGTATAGCATCTTCTCCCCATACGTTCATGTGTACTTCCATACTGCTGTTAAATGCCCGTGTTACTGTCGCTTCAATGTGTACAACGTTTCCTATTTTTATAGGTGTTTCAAAACTTATATTATCTACAGATGCAGTAACAACAGGTGCTGCGCAATGTTTCATAGCTGCAAGTGCCGCTGCAATATCCATCCAGTACATTAAACGACCACCCATTAAATTACCAAAATTGTTTGTATCATTTGGTAAAACCAATTCTGTCATTACAACCAATGACTCTCTCGCTTTCTTTTCCATTTTTTAAATTTGGGCAAAAGTACGGAGTTACGGGTTAAGGGTTACGGGTTAGGGGTTATGCCTTACGTATTCTATTTTTTAATACTCCCATTTTTTTGAAGGCCGGTCAATTTGCCAACTGCCTTTTGCCAACTTACTACTTCGTTCCCCTGCATTTATCACTACAGTATTTCACTTCATCCCAAACCTTTTCCCATTTTTTTCTCCACGTAAAGGGTCTGTTGCAAACAATGCAAACTTTTTGAGGAAGATTTTCTTTTTTTATTTGTTTGCTCAAGTGTATTTTTTTAATTAAATATCTAAACTTGAAAGAAATTTTTCTGCGATTTCATTGTGGGCATTTCTTTTTTCAGGGGCCATTTTATCAAATGTATTTACGAGCATACCCAACCTTGGATTTTTTTTAAAAAAAGTTCGGTGTACATCCATAAAACGCCAAAACAAGCCATCCCAAATTTCGCACCATGGCCCTTTTTTATAGTCACTCATTTTTAACACATAATTGCTCCCACTAATGTAGGGTTTAGTGGTCATTAATCCTCCATCTGCAAATTGTACCATCCCATAAACATTCGGTACCATTACCCAATCATAACTGTCAACAAACATTTCCATAAACCATTTGTAAACTTCTTCGGGATCGAACTCGCAGAGCAGCATAAAATTACCCAACAGCATGAGCCTTTCTATATGATGCAAGTAACCGGTTGTTAGTGCTTTTTTTATTGTGTTGTCAATAGGTTCAATGCCTGTTGTTCCATCCCAGAAAGAAGGCGGCATTTTTCTTGCAAATTTCCAATAATTGGTAGTGCGTTGCTTTGCACCTTCCCTTTCGTAAACAATACGTATAAACTCCCGCCATCCAATGATCTGGCGTATAAAACCTTCTGTAGAATTTAAGGGAGAATTCTTTTTTGCGGCGTAGGCTAAAACTGCATCTAAAACCTGTTGCGGCGTGAGCAAGCCAATATTAATAAGTGGACTGATTACAGCATGATGAAGAAAGTTTTCACTAGCTACAATGGCGTCTTCATAATCTCCAAATTTTTCGAATCGGGTTTGTAAAAATTCTTCCAACCATTTCTCCGCTGCGTCAAAATTTACCGGATAAAAAAAGCTTTCGATCACTCCATAATTTTGTTTAAAATGCGAGTTGATGTACTGCTTTGCTTCAATTACATATTCATCTTCTTTGGGGCAATTTATTTGCGGCGGATTTTCTTTGGCGGGATACTTTTTTCGGTTGTCTGCATCGTAACTCCACTGACCACCAAAAGGGCCATCGTCCGCTGCTAAAAGTATGTTTCTTTTTTTACGCTGCGCAATGTAAAAATCTGTTTGAAAATACCTTTTTCTTCCATTAAAAAAATAATCACCTTCCTGCTTACTGTTTAGAAATGCAGGGGTTTGATATTGTACAATTTTAATATTATTTTCTGCACAGGCCGATGTCATTCTTTTGTTGAGCCAATCGTCAACAACTTCAGTAACATGAATGATTTTAATGTTCTCCGTTTTTAGATGGGCAATTAATTTTCTGATGTCATTTCTGTTATCTGTGCTTTCAATATATTCAACTGTGTAGCCTTGTTTCTTTAAATAAACTTGGTACGATTTTAAAGAAGCTCGATGCAGCACTAGTTTTTGTTTGTGAAAATTATAGTGTTTAAAAAATAAAAATTCTTCTAATAAAAATACGGTTGTACTTTTTGGTAGTGCCGCAATACTTTTGAATAACTGGTGTGGGAAAATAATACTGACCTCGTTCATAAAACCTTTTGAATGTTTTTACAAAGTAAATTGTAAGCGATTAGTATCATTACGATATGCAAAATTATTACACAATCTGTCACGCAGATAAAAGCTAAATAAATGTTTGAAGATGAAATGTGCGACGCCACCGCAGCCCAATCAAGGGTGCCTGTTTGGATAACACTCAATAAAAAATGAAATTTTTTATTGGGTTAAAATTATAACAAGGGCAGCCGAAACTGCTTATTTTTGTCTCCTAAATTTTTATATGATATCGTTTGACAATACAGAATATGCTTTTGCTTACAAAACAGATAAACAACTAAAAAAGGCAATTTTTCTTTTTAGCGCAATGGGCAAACCCTGGCTCGTAAGTTTGGGCTTAAATTTAATGCCTGCAGCCATAAAACTACATATTCCATTTACTAAAAATGTAATACGCAGCACAATATTCAGCCAATTTGTAGGGGGTGAAACATTGCAGGAAACTGCTGTTGTAGCTGAAAAACTTGGTGAGTATAATGTACAAGTAATTTTAGACTATGGCGTAGAAGGCGGCCACGACGGAGAAGTGGGTTATGACAATGCAACGGAAGAATTTATAAAAGTTATAAACTATGCGGCAACCCAAAGTAATATTCCTTTTATGAGTATAAAGGTTACAGGGCTGGTGAGGTTTGGCTTACTTGAAACGATAGATACTGGAATGAATGCAATTGAGGGCCCATTGATGAAAAGGTATACGGCCGTTCTTGATGCACTTTCAACAGACGAACAACAGGAGTGGAAAAGAGTGATTACAAGAATTACAAAAATTTGCCAAGCGGGCAGCGATTATAATATTGGCGTATTGGTAGATGCGGAAGAAACATGGATACAAGATCCCGTAGACGCACTTACAATTTTGATGATGCTGAATTTCAATAAAAATAAAGCTGTTGTTTATAACACGATACAATTATACAGGCACGATAGACTACAGTTTTTAAAAGATAGTTGCGAAGCAGCAAATGAAAAATCATTTATCCTTGGTGCAAAACTTGTGAGGGGTGCTTATATGGAGAAAGAGCGGAAGAGAGCAACAGAAAAAAAATATCCTTCGCCAATACAACCCAATAAAGAAAGTACAGATAGAGATTATGATGATGCCGTAAAATTTTGCATTGATAATATTGATAAAGTTGCAATAATTGTTGCATCGCATAACGAGCAAAGCAATTCACACGCAACACAGTTACTGGATCAAAAAGATCTTCCACATAACCACAAGCACGTACATTTTTCTCAACTGTATGGCATGAGTGATAACATAACTTTTAATCTTGCTAAAAGCGGCTGCAGCGTAAGCAAATATTTGCCTTTTGGTCCTATTGAAGATGTAATTCCTTACCTCATGAGAAGAGCACAGGAAAACAGTTCCGTATCGGGGCAAATGGGAAGGGAATTGGCATTAATAAAAAAAGAAACTGCACGAAGGAAAGGAATTACTGAAGTTTCATAACCTTGTTTTCTACCAAAGCAAATACAGACTCACCAATGGTTGGTTTAATGGCAAATGTTCCGGTAAATTTTCCAAATGCAGGTAGCACAGCATAGTTTTTTGCAAAGTAAAAACAGGGTAAATTAACTACTTGCTTTGCTATGCCACGCATAAGAATTGCAGGATGAATATGCCCGCTAAAGCAGTAATCATCTGCGTTTGCCTCACATTCATTTATATCATGCGTGAAGGAAAAATTGCGAATCGTTAGGTCTTTTTTATGAATTTCTATCCCTGCATTTTTATACCATTCATTTTTTAAAATATCATGATTGCCTTTTATTAAATGTATATCTACTCTGCTGATATCATTTCTCCATTTTAAAAAAAGTTCATGTTCTTTGTTCATACCGCTGTGAAAAAGATCGCCAACAATTATCAACTTTTTAGCACTAAAAAGCTGTATTTCATTTAGTAAACGAAAAAGATCTTCTTTGTATAAATTTTGTGGAATTGCAATACCGCTTTTACGAAAATGACCGCTTTTACCGAGATGAAGATCTGATAAAATAAGTGCTTTTTCTTCTTCCCAAAAAACAGTTCTTTGTGCAGAAATTAAAAGGTGTTCATTAAAAATATTATGGGAAATAAAGGACTTCATCGGTCATTGAAGATACTACCATTTATCATTTTTGTTAAAAGAGGTTTTGTTATGTTTTTTTACTTCGCTAATTTGTACGTCTAAACCATCTAATTATGATAGAAACTACCCAAACGAATGAAACTTTATTAGCAGATAACTATGAAAAGCTGCCCTTACCGACCGGCTTAAATGTACTTACCATACTTACAATAATATGGTGTGTTTTATCGCTTGGCTTATCTGTATTTGGCTTTTTTAGTGCAAAAGGTTCTTACGAAAAAAAAGACCAATCAATAGAGATGATGAAGAGTACAGAAACACCAAAATTTGTTAGATCAATGATGGGCGATCCTGAAAACTTCGAAAAAATGATTGTAAAAAGTTATGAGAATAGATTGCCAATTTTAATATTAGGTATTGTAAGTGTTGCGTTGTGTTTCGTGGGCGCATTACAAATGCGTAAACGCAAAAAACAAGGTTATCTACTCTATGTTATAGGCGAACTCCTTCCTTTTGTAAGCCTTGCTTTTTTCGTTGGTTTTTTTGCTTTGAGTGGTTTTGGATTTATTATATCGGCGGTAATTGCAGCTCTCTTTATTTTCTTATATACATTACAAAAGAAACATTTGCTTTACTAATCAGCCAAATTTTCTCTCAAGCGGCGCCGGTGTTTCAGATGCCTTTTTTTAAAATATTTATTAATATTGTCAACAAAGTGTCTTAAAACTGTAAAGTCGATTTCGGAATAGTAGTTCGAAAAAATGAAATCCTAAAAATCTTCGACTATAGGTTGAGAATAACCTACCGAATGTTATATTTGACACATCAAGTGGCTTGTTCCTTAGGAATAGTGTAACAAAAAGTAAAAAAGAAATCCGGTCTATATCAAATACGTAACATTTGACAAGTTCACTTAAAGATTTTATTACTGAAATATTAAAACCTAAAAAACATTATAACGGATGCTTATTTGCTATAATGGTAACATCAAATTAACCATAGCGAGGGTCAAGGAAAACTATTGGCAAACTCAATATTGATAAATCAGTATATTTCATCTTTAAATATCAACAACCATAGCCACCCCTTTTTTAAATAAGTAAAAAGGGACGCCCACATAAATATGGCAACTACCTACTCTTTTCCCTAAACTGCTTAGGAACAGTACCATCAGCCATGACGGACTTATAGGTCGCGGAGGATCGGTATGGTAAGAAGATAAACTCAAAAAATTATCACACGAGAAAAAACCTCACGTAATAAAACGCAAGGGCCAATTTAATTAAATATGTCAACTACCAAACGTCGCTTTAGAAATAAAATAAAACCATTTGATTAGAATTTTGCCTTTTGAAAAATTGTAATTGAGTAGGCTGAAACAAATTTTCTAAAACAACTCCTTTGTATCCTTCGGGCAGGGCTTGCTTGCAGGGCTGGAATAGATGCTAGTCCAGCCCGGAACCGCTGCTGAATAAAGATATAAAAGTACAGGTTAACAAACAAAAGCCCAACAAAGTAAGTCCAGCCCAGATGAAGCACAACAGCGATAAAATGCCCCATTGCTCCAATGTCCAGCCAGCCTTGCAGCAAACCCAATGTTATGTGCCGGCCGGCTATATTAAAAGTGGGTTTTTCTGTTTCATTATTTCTCCATAAATTCTTTGTCTGGCAATACCGTTTCTAAAATATTTCTAATCTCTGATGTAGTTGTCATTAGGTCTGATATTTCAATGAATTTTTGCCCTCCTCCAATTGTCAATGCAATTTCTGTACTGTCTGCATGGTGCAAAATTTGCCAGTCGGATATTTCTCCACACGAAAAAGATTCATTCTTAAAGTTCCTTGACACTTCAATTGCGAAATCTGAAAAGATTAAGACAGGTATTTTTTTAAAGACTTTGATAAATAACCCAATGCAGGAGTATATTAAGTATATCAAGAAGCCGATAATGATCAATGATATTAAGTCAGTAACCGGATCGTCATTGTAACCAACCATATATACAGTCAGCCCAAGAATAATAACAACAGTCAAAGCAATTGAGATTATAGTTTTCGATTTGCTTTGATAGATTTTCCTATTCATTATTGTACTCGATTTTGGGACGGTTGTCGCAGAATTAATTCTGTATCCATTTGTGAATTCTTAAACTTAGGCTGGCACATAACGGGCAGGGCTTGCTTGCAGGGCTGGAATAGTTGCTGAGTCCGCCCGGAACCGCTGCTGATTAAAGATATAAAAGTACAAGTTAACAAACAAAAGCCCAACAAAGTATGTCCAGCCCAGATGAAGCACAACAGCGATAAAATGACCATTGCTCCAATGTCCAGCCAGCCTTGCAGCAAACCCAATGTTGGGCGTTCGTAATAATTACAATGAGACTTTTTGTAACCTAAGGAATCCGCCGCCTTTGTTTTTTTTGGGTTTGCAATACCATTTACCTACAAGGTTTTTTTGCAAATGGTGTCCTAATTGATATTTTAATTCCATAGTTTGAAAACATATTCCGGGGTTTGTTCCAAGCGGTTCAAGTATCTCTGTCTCATATAATACCAAAGAATCACGAGATATAATTTTGTATTCAACCTTGCAAACAATTATAGTGTCCTTGCCATGCATGTTTTTACCCTTTGTATAACTTTTGATTGAATAACTTTTGTCTGGATTCCATTTACAGTCTAACTTAATGCTATCCCAAAAGGTTGCGTCACTGGTAATATATATCCCTTGCCATGTCCCCTCAAAAACTTGTGCGTCAGATGAAGAATAGAATAACACTATTAATGTCGTAAGAAATAAAAGTTTCAAGTGCTTAGGATTTTAGTGGTGCAAACTGCTATTATGACGCCCAACGGGCAGGGCTTGCTGCAGGGCTGGAATTCATTGCTCGTCCGCCCGGAACCGCTGCTGATTAAAGATATAAAAGTACAAGTTAACAAACAAAAGCCCAGCAATGTTTGTCCAGCCCAGATGAAGTACAATAGCGATAAAATGACCATTGCTCCAATGTCCAGCCAGCCTTGCAGCAAACCCAATGTTAGCGGCAGTTACTTAATTTACTAATGGGTTATTTAGTGAGTTGCTTTTTTTCTTTTTGATTGGTTTGTTTAAGTCTTTTTTAATTTGCTTTGTGTAGCGCAAAAAATTTCGAATTACCAACTGATTATCTGGTAAAAGTAAAGACGGGTCTGACAGTTTTAGAGTAGTAGACCCCCAAGGCCCATTTGAGACAAGATTTATTTCATATCCGTCCCCATATGCTCTTTTGATATTTTCTATTTTGAATTCTAAATGTTGTGTTTTAAAATCTTCGGAATAATAAAACTTCCTGTTTAAGCCATCTTTTCGAAGATTTTTTAGTCGGTCTAAGAAGATGATTAAACTATCTAAATCTCCAACATAGATTGGATAGAAACCTTCACTTAAATTATTTTTTGTTACTGTGTCAGTAGATACTGCTGGTTTATACCACCTACGATCCATCAATAAGAAATCCTGAGATTTAATTTCCGAGAAAATAAGTTGTGAAACTAAAACAAGAAAAGTAATTTTTTTCATTTTTTTAAATTGATGTTGGTCAATAATACAGGGAGTTTCCAAAGCCAGCGCAAAATACGAGTGGAGACACGTTTGAAAAGGAAATATTTATTTTTTGGGTGTAGGCGGTGGTGGTGGTGGCGGTGGTGGTGGTTGATTACTTGGCATAGGTGGCGGAGACGATGTCATTCCTTTATTTATATCAGGATTTGGCGCCGGCTTTATTGATGAATCGTTACTCATGATTTATATGTTTAAAGTGATAAATAGTATTTGCAAAATTATTCCCAATAATAAAAGTGCTATTGAAATTAGATTCCAATTACCTATTATTTTATTTCTTTTTACCGCATTTAAGTAATCATATTTGCCTTCACCAATTTCTTTGTATGTTTTACTATGTGCTTTTGAGCTATAAACATGAGAAAGTAAATTACTTATAAGGGTTAAACCTAAAAATGCCCAAGAAAAAATTAATATCGAATTAAACTTAGTAAGTGATAAATCTTTAACTATTTTTTCTATTATCACCATTGATAGCCCAAGAGAACCAGCACTGATATAATTTAATTGTTTCTCGAAAGAGTCGTTACTCTTATCAATTAAATTCCTCAACTCGTCATGATATTTTTTTAAAGTCTCATCCATTTAATTAAGTTATTTAAATTGAGGTGCTTCCAAATTGCCGCTAACGGTACGGCTTGCCGAAGTGGGGGAAATAGAATTCCGTCCGCCCGGCTAACTGAAGCTAAATTTATAAATAAAAGTTGATGATTTGCACATAGCTAAATTAATAACGACAAGCTGGATATGAAGCCAAATTGAAAAACAAAAGTTGAAACACGGCTTACGTCAGCCCCCATTTTGGCAAGCCGCTTGTTGTAGGTATGCCCTTGGTCAGATTATGCCCATCGAATAAACGTTGCTATTATTTAGAGTGGATAAAACCTATAGTATTTAATTCAATCCTGCATTAATTTTTTCCAGCCATTCTTCTTGATATTATTTTTTCTATCTCTACTGCAAAAAACACCAATGAAGAAGCAGCGCCAACTAAAATAAATTCATTCAAGGTTAATGCTTCTGTTTCAAAAATCGGTTGCAGAAATGGAATATATGTGATGGCAAACTGCAGCAGCAAGGCTAATAGAACAGCCCCTATAAGCGGCTTGTTGGAAAATATCCCTATACTAAATAATGATTGATTTTCGGAACGAATAGCCATAACATGACCCAGTTGGCTCAGGCATAAAACATTAAAAACAATTGTTTGCCAATGCAGCCCATGGTTAATAGCCCATCCCTGCAGCGACAAGGCAATACCTGCCATAAACATACCCACCCATATCATGTGCAATCCCCTGCCATTGGCAAACACACTTTGTTGCGGTGCCCAGGGTGGCCGGCTCATAATATCTTTTTCTGCTTTTTCATAAGATAATGCAATGGCAGGTAAACCATCTGAAACTAAGTTTATCCACAAAATATGTATGGGTAAAAGAGCAACAGGTAAACCAATAATGGGGCCGAGTAATAAGGTCCATAACTCGCCAGAGTTGGTTGTCATCATGTATTTGATAAACTTCAGGATGTTATCATAAATTCTTCTTCCTTCCTTTACTGCTTTTACAATGGTAGAAAAATTATCATCCAGTAAAATCATGTGAGCCGCTTCTTTAGAAACATCTGTTCCCGTTATTCCCATAGCGATACCAATGTTTGCTCTTTTTAAGGAAGGGGCATCGTTCACACCATCTCCTGTCATAGCTACATAATGACCTTTCTGTTGCAGTATTTTTACAATTTTCAATTTTTGTTCAGGCGATACACGGGCATATACTTTTATCTTTTCTACTTTTATTAAGAAGCTATCATCATCTAATGCAGCCAGTTCCTGTCCGGTAATTACTAAATCTTTTTCACTATTTAAAATTCCAATACGTTGTGCAATGGCCTTTGCTGTAAGCGGATGGTCGCCGGTTATCATTACCGGTACAATGCCTGCTGTTTTGCATTGCGCCACTGCTTCAAATACTTCTTCCCGTGGGGGGTCTATAATACTGGTCAACCCTAGAAACTGCAGACCGGTTTCATGAATTGTACTCTGTGGGTTTTCAGGCAATGTATCCCAATAGCGAAACCCAAAACCCAGTACCCGCTGACCTTTAGCTGCCATAACATCTACTTGTTTTTGCAGTACAGGCACATCGACATCCACACATCGTAACAGTAAAATATCGGGAGCTCCTTTGGTAAAGGAAATGATTTTATTTTCATGCTCATGAAAAGTCGTCATCAGTTTCCTGTCAGAATCAAAAGCAATTTCAGCTACCCGTTTCCATGCATCAGGTTGAATATTTTGTTCTCTTGCCACTTCCATCAAAGCAATTTCTGTACTGTCACCTTTTAAATTTTTCTCATTGTCTTCAACAGCGTCATTGTTTAAGGCAATTGCATGCAGCAATAAAATAACGGGTTCATCTTCCTTAATAGTTGATAACTGATTTCGTTCATAGAGCTGTCCGTTTACAAACAGCTCTTCCACATGCATTTTGTTTTTTGTTAAGGTGCCTGTTTTATCTGTGCAGATATAAGTTACAGAGCCTAGTGTTTCTACTGCCGGTAATTTTCTGATAAGACTGTTGAATTTAATCATTCTCCTTGCAGCCAATGCCAGCGAAATAGTGATAACGGCAGGTAAGGCTTCGGGAATAGCGGCAACAGCCAGTGAAATACTGGTGAGTACCATCTTAGTAATATCCTCACCCCTTAACCAACCGGCAATAAAAAACAGAATGCATAAAAACAGCACCATTACAGAAAGTTTTTTTCCAAATGATGCCATGCGTTGTTGCAATGGTGTAAGCGTTTCATCTTCCTGCAACATTTTGGCAATACGTCCTAACTCTGTTTGCATCCCTGTAGCAATTACTACGCCTGTACCCCTGCCATAAGTTACAAACGTACCTTTAAAGGCCATATTCTTTTTATCTCCAATTGATAAATCTTCTGTTTCCAGCGAATCAATAATTTTATCTACTGCATGCGATTCACCGGTTAATGCGGCTTCTTCAATTTTTAAATTTTTCGATTCAATAATTCGCAAATCTGAGGGCACTGCATTACCAGCTTCTAACATCACAATATCGCCAGGCACTAAAGCATTAGCAGGCAGGTCTGTAACATTTCCATCACGCAGCACTCTGGCTTGTGTAATGGCCATTTGTTTTAAAGCCTGCATTGCTTTTTCTGCACGGTATTCCTGAAAGAACCCCAGGAAGGCATTTAATAAAACGATGATGAGAATAACAATGCTGTCAGTAAAGTCGCCAACAATTCCTGCTATAACAGCGGCGGCCAGCAAAATTAAAATCATCACATCTTTAAATTGCGCCAGCAGCATAAGGCCTATGCTTTTCTTTTTACCTTCCTGCAATTCGTTGGGTCCATATTGCAATAATTTTTCTTCTGCTTCAATGGCAGATAAACCTTGTTGTTTAGTACCCAGTAATTCAAAAGTTTCAGGTATGTTTAATTTGTGCCAGTTCATCAATACAGTTTTCTTTATTTGTTTTGGAGCTTATTGAAAACCAATAAAGGTACTTTTGCCTGAAAAGACAATTCCTCTGCTTTGCTGGAAAGGAAAAGTTTCTGAAAGAAAGTTCTTTGCTGATTTGTAAACATTATTACAACGGATGGCTTTTTTATCCTGATTTGATTTTGTAGATTTTGAATTAGCGAATGGACGGCATCATTTTTTTCAAAATGTATCTTCAGGCCATATTTATACTGTTTCTTAACAGCGGCTTCAATTGTTTTTTCATCAAAAGTAATTTCATCCGGCCAGGTAAAATGCAATACCTCAATAGTTGCTTTAAGCGGCAATGCAAAATCAACAACCTTTTTTAATTCTACCGGGTAATTGCGAAAATCTGCTGCATACAATACATTCTTTATATCAGCCACTTTGTAAGTTTTGGGTACAGCAAGTACAGGTACTTCTGATTTTGTAATCAGGTTGCCGGTATTTGTGCCAAATATTTTATTAAATTTTCCGGCTCCACGGGTGCTGATGCAGATATAATCAATGTCCTTGTTTTTACTGCAATAATCCAGTATCGTAATATCAGCACTTATCCCCTGAATAATTACAAAAGAATGTTTGCCGGGCTTTACATTCATATTTCTGTATATGCCGGCTATAAATTTTTCAAATTTTGTTCTGCAAATATTTTCTTCTTGTTCTGCATATTTTGCGAAATAGGAATCTGTCCACCTTGTTGGTCTCAAAATATGAAGTACATGTACGAAGACTAATTCCAGTTTCTGCCGGGTAGCCCAATGGATGGCAAACCGGACACCACTTTTTGAATTAACTGAAAAATCAGTTGGAACAAGTATTTTTTTCATAATAGAAGATTTTTACTTTATAAATCACCGCTTTTATTCCGTTATAAAAAATGAGAATTGTCACTTATGAATATGATTGGAATTAG
>JBJXGJ010000134.1:0-6109 GCA_046153805.1 Ferruginibacter sp.
TTACTCATTCATATTGCCTGCAGAGGGAGCAGATCGATGTGGTATTTTAAAAACAAGAAACGGAAATATTTTTGCGGTGGCGCAATGGTACCCGCGTATGTGTGTGTATGACGATGTGGAAGGTTGGAACACGCTGCCTTACCTTGGCCCAAGTGAATTTTATCTGGAATATGGCGATTACGATTTTAGTATAACGGCTCCAGCTACCCATGTTGTAGTAGCAAGTGGTGATTTGCAAAATGCTGCTGAAGTGCTTACTGCTAAGCAACTTAAGAGAATGGCAGATGCTAAAAACAGTGATGCTACTGTTATTATCCGTTCAGAAAGTGAAGTAACGGAGGCTTCGTCCAGACCCAAAACTACAGGTACACTTACCTGGAAATATAAGATGCTTAATGCAAGAGATGTATCATGGTCGTCATCTAAATCATTTATTTGGGATGCAGCGAGAATAAACCTTTCTGATGGAAAAAAGGCGCTGGCGCAAAGCGTGTACCCGGCAGAAAGCAATGGTATTAGAAAATGGAGTCGTGCAACAGAATTTACAAAGGGCAGCGTTGAGAATTATAGTAAAAGATGGTTTCAATATCCTTACACGGTAGCAACAAATGTTGCCAGCAATATTAGTGGAATGGAATATCCCGGTATTGTATTTTGCGGATCAGGGGCTGAAGGTGCAGATCTTTTTGGTGTAACCGATCATGAGTTTGGGCATACCTGGTTTCCCATGATTGTAGGCAGTAATGAGAGAAAGTATGGTTGGATGGATGAAGGCTTTAATACGTTTATAAATACACTAGCTTTAAAAGATTTTAATAAAGGTGAGTATGATGGCTCATCACCGAGTCCTGCTTTGTATTTGGACTACATGTTTGGCCCAACAAGCGAAAGTATTTTTACAACGCCAGATGCCATGAAGGAGGCAAATATTGGCGCTGCATTATATTACAAGCCGGCATATGGGCTCACGCTTTTAAGGAACAATATTTTGGGCCCGAAAAGATTTGATTATGCCTTTTCAGAATATATTAAGAGATGGGCGTTTAAACATCCAACGCCATGGGATTTTTTCAAGACGATTGACAATGTAACGGGCGAAGATCTTACATGGTTTTGGAAAGGGTGGTTCATTGAAAATTATAAACTGGACCAATCAATAAAAGAGGTGAGCAACGATGCTACAAAAGGAGTCATTGTTACTTTAGAAAACTTAGAACAAATGGCCATGCCTGTTATCATTGGTTTTGAAACAGCGTCTGGTAAAAAAGGAACGATGAATTTACCGGTAGAAATTTGGAACAATACAAGTGTATTTAAAGTAAAACTACCCACAACGGAGGCAGTAACCGGCGTAACAATTGATCCTGAAAAAGTTTTTCCGGATATGAGTTATGATAATAATAAATGGAGTAAATAAAAATACTAAGGGTATTTGTAGATAGTAAAATTGATACAATACTGATCATTTACTTATTTGTTTTATGACAAGGGTTGATAATTTTTTTTCTATTGAATTTGTTATATATCGGTAATTGTCTTATTTTGGCACACTACTAACACTTTCAAAATATCATTATGAGAATTTTATCTTTACTAATTATACTTTTATCGAACCAACTTTTCGTTTTTACAATAGAAGCACAAACATTTACACCAATTACAATAAGTGGCTTCAATCAAGATGTAATAGCAGAATCTGGTACGAGTTCCCTCACTACCACCACCATTGCGTTAGATGAAGTTACTATTTCCAATAACGTGATGTATTCACAAACATTTAGAACCAATATAGGTTTTGCAGGAGGAGGCTTGGTAGATAATGGAACCATCTTAAGTGGCGCATCTACTTACCAGCTAGCTGCATACACTGGTAATAATTGTTTTTTAGTTTCACGAAATCAAAACAGCAATATTGGCATTGCAACGCCTTCCAAATATTGAAGAATCAGGTTGTTAGGTTTTTCCACAGAAGGGTCTAGTTTATTAAATATCAGGTTATCTTTTTCTGATGGTACAACTTTTACCGCTCTCACAAATTACAACCTAGGAGATTGGTTCGATAATACAACCAATGTAGTGTTATCAGGTTTTGGCAGGTGTAGCAGAACAACTCCCGCTGGTGCAGAAAATGGTTTTCCGAGCAATCCAAGAATGTATTTTATAGATATACCATTAAGCTGTGCGAATGCGCAAAAGAACTTGGCAAGTATTAATGTAGCAAATGTTACTACTTCTGGTAATGCGCTATTTCCTAACGCAGTTATCATGGCTGTTTCAGGTGTTGCTAATCCAACATTAACCGTAACCCCAACTGTAACAAATGCAACTTGTACATCATTGGGTAGTGCCACCCTTAATTTAACAGGTGGTGTACCAGCTTTTACAGTTTCTTGGAATACCCTTCCTTTGCAGAATGGTCTTACTGCAACGAATTTAAGTGCTGGTAATTATATAGCTACCATAACCGATGGAAATAGCTGTGTGACTACTTCAAATATTAGCATTACACAAACCAATAACTTGACCATGACACAAAGGCTTGATACCGCTATTTGTAGCGGAGCATCCTTTTTTCCAAATATTGTAAGTAATGCAACTGGCTATACTTGGAGCCCAAATGTTGGTGTAAGTAACGCCGGAATACTAAATCCTTCCCTATCACCTACGGTTACAACGCCGTACATTCTTTCAGGTACTTTGGGAACATGTAGTATTAGCAGATCGTTTACCGTTTTTGTTAATACCGTAACATTTAATCAAAGATTGGATACAACAATATGCAGCGGCGCATCCTTTAGCCCAAATATTGTAAGCAATGCAACGGGGTATACTTGGAGCCCAACAACAGGGGTAAGTAATAGCGGAATTGCTAACCCAATTTTATCTCCTATTGTAACCACGCCTTACGCAATTACAGGTTCTTTGGGACTTTGTAGTGCTATCAAAAATTTCACTGTATTTGTGAACCAGGGCGTTTCTGTAAACGCAGGAAATGATGCCAGTATTTTTGCTGGGGAGTCGATACAATTACAAGGTTCCGGTACAGTAGGAACGTATATATGGACTCCTTCTTTAGGTTTAAGTGCCACCAATGTTTTAAACCCCATTGCTTCTCCGCTTACTACTACCATTTATACATTGAGAATAACAACAGCTCAAGGATGTACAAATACCAGTAGTGTACAGGTGCAAGTAAGTCCGTATTGTCTAAGACCTCTGGTAGCATTTACGCCCAATGGAGATGGGATAAATGACAAATGGGTTATAAGCAACGGTAATTGCTTATTGAAGGCTCAGGTTAATGTTTACAATAGATACGGTAGCTCAGTGTATGAAAATTCAAATTATCAAAATGAATGGGAGGGCAGCTATAAAGGGAAGCCTCTGCCAGATGGCACATACTATTATAAAATCGAATACATTTTACTAAATGGACGGAAAGTGTATGCAAAAGGTGATGTTACAATACTAAGATAATTGGAGAGTGGAATTATAAAATTGAAAGGCGCTTATTTTTTATTGCTTTTTCAAGTTTGATTTCCACTTTCCACTTTCCACTTCGTAAATATAGAAACGACATTACAAATATTGCTGTCCAGTAAACAAACTCGTTGCTCCATGCCATGGCAAGCGAAATGTATTTTATCTTCATAAAATAGATTGTATAGCTTAGGTACAGCGATATTGCAACAATTTCGATTCTTAAATTTGTTTTTGTTTTACCCGTGCCGGTAACGCCATTGAGCCAAATGTTTGCAATGCTCATAAAGATCATTCCTAGCGAAACCATTCTTATCACCGAAATACCTTCTTGGATAAAACTTTCACTTTGCCCAAATAAACTAAAAAACACTTCAGGATAAATATTTAAAATTAACACAGGTACAGCAGCAAAGCCAATACTCCAATACATAATTTTGGTAATCGCAAACATAATTTCAACTTCTCTTTTTTGCCCCATCAAATTACTCACCATCGTATTACAGGTGCTTGCAAAAGCCCAGATAAATACACCAGCAATACCAAATACATTTCGCATTACATTACTTATTGCTTTTGCATTTGCACCCCTGCCTTCCAACAGCAAAAAGAAAACAAGCCAGGTAGTAACACTAATAACATATTGTGCAACGAGCGGCAACGATACTTTTAGTATATGCTTGCTTATCTCCTTATTGTATGTAAAAGAATGAAGCAGGTCGTATTTTTTTCGCAGACCGCTTACAATAAGTACAGAAAATACCACCAACATTCCCGTGCATTCAGCAATAACCGATGCTACCGCCGCACCATTAAAGCCCATTGCTGGAAAACCTGCATGCCCAAATATGAGAAAATAATCAAAAATAATATTAACTGACGCTTCGCAAATAAATGCGATTATTAAATAACGGCTATTGAGAGAAGCTACCAAAAAAGCATTTCCCATTTGAAAAAGATATAAAAACGGAAGCCCAAAAATTCTGATTTTTAAAAAGCTCATTTCCTGCGGGTACGAAGCAGCATCTGCTACCGATTGCATAATGAATGGCGCAATAAGCCAGGTAAATAAAATACCAACAGCAGCAAATTGTAAACTTATCCTCATGCCTTGAGATAAAATTATTTTAAAATTTTCAGGATTTCCACTCCCGGCGTTTTTTGAAAACACGGTTTGCATAGCGTTGTTTAAACCATGCCCTGCAACAGCAAATATTAAATAAAATACGCCTGTTATACCTGCGTTGCCCAAAGCCTCCTCACTCACTTTACCTAAAAAAATGCTGTTTATAAGCATATTTAGTTGTGGAATAAGGATGGAAAGCGTGATGGGCAAGGCAATGGAAAGAATCTGGCGGTTGCTTACCTGTACTTTTAAATCATTTAATGTATCCGCTCGTTCCATAAGTATGTAAAAATATCTTATTTTGCCTGCCTAAACTCAAGCTTTGAAAATTGCATTTAAAATACCGCCTGTTATCAATAATTTTTCTGATTTACATTTATTGGTAGAAGCAGGTAAAGAAGATATTTCCTTTCTCGTTTTTTCTAAAAACCCCTTATCAGTTGAAGGATATTATTCGTTCAACTTTAATAAAAATATTTCTGCAAAGGAATATTCTGGGCATATAAAAAGTGTAATAGATGAAGAACCTGTTTTAAAGCAACCTTTTGCATCAGTAAATATTTTTTACAATTTTAACATGTCCACATTAATACCGACCGCATATTTTATTGATGAAGAAAAACAGGCTATTTGCGATGCAATGTTTGGGCAAGATAAAGCTGCTTTTTGTTTTCAGGAAAATGTAAAAGGAAATGACATAAAATTAATATATCGGGTTCCGGATAAGGTTTATGAAACGCTCAATAACGCATTTCCAAAAAATATTTTTGCACATTCAACTTCTGAGCAAATAAATTTGGTTCAATGCAATGACAATACCCTTCAATGCATTATTTATCACGCAAGCATAAAAATTTTATTATTTAAAGAAGGTAAAATACAACTCGTCCAATATTTCGAGTATGAAACTCCAGCAGATATTTGTTATCATTTTTTAAATATTTGTGAGCGTTTTCAGATTAACACTGCATCCATTAATTTAGTACTTAGCGGCATGGTTGATAAAGATTCTAGTCTTTTTACCGAAGTGTATAAGTTCTTTTTAAATGTTTCTTTTTCGGCAACATTTACAAATGTAACAATTGCTGAAAATGCACAGGAGTTACAGACCCATTTTTATCATCACCTTACAGCACTTGCACAATGCGTATAATAAGCGGAACCCATGGGGGTAGGCGTATACAGCCGCCTACAAATATGCCACACACAAGGCCCACGACCGATATTGCAAAAGAAGGTTTGTTTAATATTCTGCAAAACCAGTTGGACTTTGAGGAACTGACAACCCTCGATTTTTTTGGCGGCACCGGTTGCATTAGTTACGAACTGGCAAGCAGAGGAGTACCGGACCTAACCATTGTGGAAATGGATAATAAAATGTATGATTTTATTAAAAAAACAAGTAGTGATTTAAAGTTTGAAAATTTTAAAGTAATTAAGAGCGAAGTATTCACATTCATCAATTCATGCAGCAATAAATATGATTTTATTTTTGCCGGTCCT
>JBJXGJ010000168.1:0-8651 GCA_046153805.1 Ferruginibacter sp.
TGAGAAGATTACTTTGTTTTTAGATGATATACAGGATCCGGGCAACCTTGGTACCATCATACGAACAGCAGACTGGTTTAATATAAAAACTATTTTTTGCAGTAATGCAACGGCAGATTGTTACAGCCCTAAAGTTGTACAGAGTACCATGGCTAGTCTTGGTAGGGTAAATATTATTTATGGTGATATTACCGAAGAGTTAAAAAAGCATGGCTCCATAAAAAAATATGCGGCTGTTTTGCAAGGTAACAGCCTTGCAGCAACCGGCAAAATAAATGAAGGGATATTGATAATTGGCAACGAGTCTAAAGGTATCTCTTCAGCGGCGCTTGCGCTGGTAGATGAAAAAATAACGATTCAAAAAAAGGGTGAAGCAGAATCTTTAAATGCTGCCGTAGCAACGGGAATTATTTTACATGCTATCACTTAACCACAACCAATTACCTTCTACCTAAATGTTACGGCCCGCACTGGTTGTACTTTTTTCACCAAATAGGTAGGTATAATAAGTGTAGCTATACAAACGAGTAGCGTAATTAAATCAACTGCTACTATTTGTCGCCAGTCAATGTCAGCCTGTGCTACAGACATATAGTAAGATTCCTCGTTCAATGTAATAAAGCCCGTTTTTTGTTGGATCATACAAATTGCAAGCCCAAGTAAAGTGCCACCTATGATACCGATAATGGCAATGCCTGATGTGTTTGTTAAAAATATTTTTTGTATATCCCAGTCCGTAGCGCCTGTGGCTTTTAAAATACCCGTCATGGCTGTTCTTTCCAGCGCAAGAATGATCAGGCAGGTTACCAGGTTTACTGCTGCTACTATAATCATAATTACAAGCAAAATGTTTTTTAGCTGGCCCTGTAAATTTAACCAGTCAAATATTTGTGGGTATATTTCTCTTATGCTTTTGCTGTACCATGTATCCGGCAATTCATCATATATTTTTCTGGAAATAAGTTCGGTTTTCGTAAAGTCTTTTAGCAATACTTCATATCCGCCAATTTGGTTGGGCTCCCATTGATTGAGCCTGCGAATGAGATTAATATCGCACAAGGCAAAATTTTTATCGTATTCTTCGATGCCAATTTTATAGATTCCTGCAATGTTAAGTTTTCGGGTGCTGTGCGTGCCATCAGGCTTGTAAAAAAAAACAATTAAACTATCATTTACCTCAAGTCTCAATTGGGTGGCGGTGTAATTACTTATGTTTATCTGCTGGCTGTAGCCAGTTTCTAAAAACGAAATCCATTTCCCTTTTATAAGAAAAGGTTGTAGCCTGCTAAAATTATAATCTTTGTCCAGCCCCTTCATCAGCACACTCTCTATATCGGTGCCAAATTTTAAAATGGCCGATTTGGTAGCATATTTATCAACCGAAACTACTTCGGGTAATTTTTTTAAATAATTTTCCACTTTTTCACTTGCGTTGATGGGATATTCTTCTGCATTGCCCGCTCGGTCTTCCAGGTTCTGCTGTACCCGTACGTGACCCCAAAAGTTAAAAACTTTTGTACTTATTACTCTTTGAAAACCATTTACAAAACTTAACGCAACAATCATCACGGCCACGCTTAAAACAGTAGCACCTGCAGCGAGCCCAATAATAAACCTACTAAAAGTTTTTTGTTTAACAGATGCTAATCTTTTTGCAATGAAATACGAAACGTTCAAATCGGTATTTTTTTGTTGTACCTTCAAAAATAAATAATTAAACCTGTAAATGAATTGTAAAGATTTTCTGTTGTGTGGTTTATTGGTGCTCGTTTGTACCTCGGTTACTGCACAGGAGCCTGATAAAATTTATAAACCATACATTGCTACTGCCCAACTTTTTCAATATGGAAACCAACTGCAATTGCCGGTTTATACTTTAAATAGCGGTGATAGGGTTCAGTTGGAATTTGATGACCTGGAAGCTGATTTTAAAAGTTATTATTACATGTACCAGTTATGCGATTACAACTGGCAACCCGTTAATCTTTCACCCTTCGATTACATGAAGGGGTTCACACAAAACAGAATTACAACCTACCGTTATTCTTCCATTGCCTTAACAAGATATACGCACTATCAGGCTATTTTACCTGAGCAAAATTCGTTGCCCATAAAATCGGGCAATTATATTTTAAAAATTTTTATAAATGGCGATACATCAAAACTGGCGTTTACAAAAAGGTTGTTGGTTGTAGAAAACAAAGCGTCCGTATCTGCCGCTGTTGTTCAATTGCTAGGCGCTCAAAATTTTACCACCTATCAAAAAGTGAGGTTTACCGTAACCGCAGCAGATTTGAATGCTTTTAGCGCTGCACAACAAATTAAAGTGGTAGTGCTACAAAATAACAGGTGGGACAATGCGCAAAAAGACCTTAAGCCAACTTTTGTTCGGGGCAATGTGTTGGATTATAGCAGCGAAAGCCTTGCGCAGTTTGCCGGCGGTAAAGAGTGGCGCTGGCTCGATATAAGAAGTTTTAGGTTACAAAGCGATCGTATAGAGTATGCAGATTATGGCAAAACTTTTACCAATATGTATGTTGTGCCCGATATTGACCGGAGTGCACAGGGCTATGTATACTATCCAGATTACAATGGTACGTTTAATATTATTACCTACGAAAGTATCAATCCTTTGTGGCAGGGCGATTATGCTACGGTGAAATTTAGTTTTGCTGCACCCGGAGGGAAGCGTGTAGATGGTAAAGATATTTATGTAGCAGGGCAGTTTACAGGTTTTGAATACAGCGATAAATATAAAATGAGGTTTAACGAAACTACAGGTTTGTACGAAACATCTGTATTTATGAAGCAAGGGTATTATTCCTATACCTACATTGAAGAAGATAAGAATGGCATAGATTTATCAAACTCGCTGGAGGGAAATTACTGGGAAACCGAGAACAATTATACCATACTCGTTTATTATAAAAGTTTTGCAGACAGGTCAGACCAGCTAATTGGTGTTGGCCAAATAAACTCCCGGAGAGACAGGCCCGGTCTTAGGTTTTAAACCTACCAAAGGCATTACAGCATAGCTTTTTACAAGAATAGTAAACCATGACACTTCAGCAGCAATTTTTAGCTTACATAAAAAAGCACCATCTTTTTACAAAAGAAGATCATTTGCTTATTGCTGTAAGCGGCGGATTAGATTCCGCCGTACTGTGTGCATTGTGTAAAGACGCCGGGTTTCGTTTTTCTATTGCACATTGCAATTTTAAATTAAGAGAAGAGGAGAGTGAAGGAGATGAAATGTTTGTGAAGAATATGGCGGTAGAAATGAATGTTCCACTGTTTGTAACATCTTTTGATACTGGTGCTGAAGCAGAAAAAAATAAAACATCTATTGAGGAAACAGCTCGAAACCTGCGTTACAATTGGTTTTTAGATGTTATGGCGCTAAGCAAAAATACAGATAGTCCTCTTAGTTTATTGCTGACTGCACACCATGCAGATGATAATATCGAAACAGTTGTAATGAACTTTTTTAGAGGTACCGGCATTAAAGGTTTACGCGGTATACAACCAAAACAGAACAAGATTGTGCGTCCTTTATTATTTGCAAGGCGAAAAGAGTTGCAGGAATATGCGGTAGCAAGTCATGTTGCTTTTGTAACCGACAGTACAAATGCAACCAATGATTATACCCGCAATTTATTTAGAAATGAAATATTGGGTTCTATAGAAAAAGTATATCCCGAAGCATTAAAAAATATTCTTAAAAATATAAATCGCTTTGCTGATGTTGAATATTTATACAATGAAAGGATGGAGCAAATAATAGAAAAACTAGTTGAAAGAAAAGGAGCTGAACTTCATGTACCCGTGCTTAAATTATTAAAAACAAAACCACTACATACCGTTATTTATGAAATTATAAAAGACGCAGGTTTTACAGCAGCGCAGGTGCAGGATGCGGAGAAACTTTTATACAGCGAGTCGGGTAAATACATAAAATCTACAACGCACATCATTTTGCGAAATAGAAATTGGCTTATTATATCGCCACTTTCCAGTGTAGAAGCCTCGTTAAACATTGTTTTGGAAGAAGAGGATAACAACATTGTTTTTGCAGCTGGTACATTATCACTCAAAAAAACGGGTATGCCGCAAAATTTGATTACCGATGTTGATTCAGTTTATATTAATGCGGCAGAATTGCATTACCCGCTGTTGCTGCGCAAATGGAAAACCGGCGATTATTTTTATCCGCTAGGTATGAATAAAAAGAAAAAACTGAATAGGTTTTTTATCGATCAAAAATTATCGTTGCTGCAAAAAGAGCAGGTGTGGGTTTTAGAATCTAACAAAAAAATTGTCTGGGTTATAGGCCATAGAATAGATGACCGTTTTAAAGTTACCTCGAGCTCAACAAAAATTGTAAAACTGAACTTAACTCGTTAGAACCAAACAGACTGAACTTTTTTAAGTCTTCTAAAATATAAGGAAACAGTTCTGCACGTAGTACTGCGATAAGCATAATGGTAAAAGCAAACCCAAATATGGAACCCCATAAATGCGCATCGTGGTTTACATTGTCCTGGTTTTTTTTGCCCATGTAAACGCAATATGCAATGTATAGAACGGCGTATAATGTAGCTGATATCTGTATAGCTCCGTACAAATAGATACTGCTCCATGGGCTGAAAATAATGCTGGCAAAAATTACAGCAGATACTGCGCCCGATGCACCGAGGGACCTGTAACCTTCGTCATTGTTGTGTTTTAAATAACTGGGAATATCCGAAGCAATAAGTGCCAAGAAATACAATAACAGGTAGGCAATTTTTCCGCCAAGACCCGCGAGGCCAAAAATGAATTCTACATTCCTTCCAAAAAAATACAGTGTAAACATGTTAAAGAAAAGGTGTATCCAGTCTGCATGCAAAAAGCCGGAAGATATAAACCGATGGTATTCTTTGTTTCTTTTTTCGTAATACGGCCAGCCAATTGTTTTGGCAAGGAAATTATTATTGGAAAAGCCTATGATAGAAAACAATACATTGGCTGCAATTAAAATAAGGGTAACCGGATATTTTGAAAAATCCATTCGTTAAATTTTGTGCCAAAGCTAATTCAAAACTTTGTGCAAAGTTTTGTTAACTTAACAGCGTTAAGTTATTTGTATCGGTGTTGGTATGCTTTTTGAAAATTGGGCTATTACACTTAAAACCAATTTTATGAAATCAATTAAACTTCTTTCTCTTGTAGCTATTGTTATTGCGTTTGCGAGTTGCACGGCAGTAAGGCAGGCAACCAATACTACCGGAACAGCCGTATTTTCTTTAAATGGGAAATGGCAATTATCGAGTAACAATCCTGAAAACACGATGCTAAACAGTGTTGCAACCGTTACCTTATTTTCTTCTCAGGCAAAATTGACTTTTATTGCAAACAACACCCAATGCTACAGAGAGAACGACATTAAATGGAAAAATATAAAGTCTGATAACACTGGTGGTTTTACCATTGATAATTTGTTAAGCAATTGCACATCAGGCGCCTTAAACTACCAGCCTGCGGCAATTGCCGTTGTTAGCAATGATGACATAAGAATTACAGGTAAAAATGCCGCTGGTCAGGATAATACACAAACATGGACAAGAATAAAATAAACTTTGAGGATAAAAGAAAAAGACAATCACAAGAAACTATGATTGCCTTTTTCTTTAAACGTTAAGAGATGTTGTATTCTGAATATTATTACGCATGGTGGTATTTTTCATTTCGGTTTATGCTGCATGCCCGATAAAGTTGCTCAGCTAGAATAAGCCTTACAAGCTGGTGGGGAAAAACGAGGGGCGATAGACTCCATTTAAAATTGGCTCGTTGCTTAACAGGATCGCTTACACCATAAGCACCTCCTATAATGAAAATTAAAGTTTTGGTGCTTTCTACTGTACGTTGTTCTAAAAATTTTGCAAAGGCTTCACTCGTAAATGATTTGCCTCTCTCATCTAACAATACTATGTAATCTTCTTTGCTTATTAGCGTGAGCAAATGTTCCCCTTCCTTCGCCTTCAGTATGGCAGGTTCCATTATTCCTGCATTTTTTGGCATTGGAATTATATTCCATTCAACGCTAAAATAATTGCTTATTCTTTTTGTAAAAAGTTCGATGCCTTCTTTTACAAAAGATTCGTGTGGCTTACCTATGCTCCAAAATTGTATTTTCATATTGTGTATTTTTTTGCCCTCTTCAAATTGATAAAAAATGGGCTTAACATTTGTAACCTTATAGCGATATGTTGTTTATACAAACGAATACTGCTTTAAGATTGACTTTACCAAACGCCATTTCGTGCAACAAAAATGCAACATTAAAGTTTTAAAAACAGGAAATACAAATGAAAAAGGTTTTATACATCTCTTTAAAGGTTCTCAAAATCTTGTTACTACTGATAGTGGTTTTGTATGCGGGTATTTATTTTTACATAAAAGCAAACAAAACAAATATAATAAAACAGGTAACAGAGCGGGTGAGTGAAAAGTTAAATGGAACCTTAACAATTGAAAATGCAGATATCAGCCTTTTAAAGAAGTTTCCCGGAGTGGCGGTTGTTCTTTCAAATGTTTCACTGACTGACAGCATATTTGCCCAACACAAGCATGCTTTTTTTGCCGCCGAGGAAGTATTCGTAAATCTTAACATCTTTAAACTAATAAAAAAAGATGATCCACTTACTGGGCTAGCTTTGCGAAATGCCAACATATACTTTTATACCGATACCAGTGGCTATACAAATACATACCTTTTAAAAGGAAAAAAAGATCCTGCAGGCGGTCCTAAAAAAACATCCACAGATATCAACCTTAAAAATATCGAATTGCAAAATGTACGATTTATTTTAGATGACGGCAAGAGAGAAAAGCTGCATGATTTTGATTTAAAAAATCTTTCTGTAAAGTTGAATGATGACGGTGATCTTTTAAAAATAAATACCGACGCAACTGTCTTAATTAACAGTCTTGCATTTAATTTACCCAAGGGCACTTTCCTAAAATCCGCAACATTTAACGGAGAGTTTAAACTTACTTATGGTAAGGAATCTCAGGTACTTAGTTTTGACAGTATTAATGTGAAGATTGCCGGCCGGCCTTTTAACCTGACTGGTAAATTTGATCTCGGCGATAAAAACCCTGCTTTTTCCTTAAATGTTTATGCACCCGGTATTTTGCTGGATGATGTAAAAAAATTATTACCCAACCGCATTGCAAAATCAATTTCTATTGTAGGGCTTAATAAACCTATTGATGCGGTTGCAAAATTAACCGGACCGTTAAGAGGTGGTGAACCTTATATATATGCCCAATGGAAGGTGGAGCATTCTGATATGACAACGCCTTTTCTTGATTTTGCAGATGCAAGTTTTACCGGTTTTTTTACCAATGAAGTAACTAAAGGCTTACCAAGGTATGATCCCAACTCGGTTGTTGCCATTAATAACCTAAGGGCAAAGTGGCGTGGGCTTCCGGTAGAATCGAAGAAAATTGAAATTTTAAATCTCGAAAAGCCTACACTAACCTGCGATCTAACTTCTTCTTTTGCGCTTGCTGAGTTAAACAATATTATACAAACAAACTCTATCCAGTTAACATCGGGCAACGCAGCCATGGCATTAAATTACAAGGGGCCGATAGAAAAGAACAACAACACCAATTCTTTTCTCAACGGCAATATTTCATTTAAAGACGGTTCTATGCTTTACGCACGACGAGGGGTTGAATTGAAAAAGGTAAACGGAAACCTGGCCTTTCAAAATTCTGATGTTTACATTCAAAATATAAAATGCAATGTACTTGGTAACAGCATCGTAATGAATGGCACAGCCAAAAATGTGCTCACGCTCATTAATTCAGAACCCAACAGAGTAAAAATAGATTACAAGATATTTTCGCCTGCTTTAAATTTAAACGCATTTACATTTTTGCTAAAAAAGCCTATTAGCGTAAAAAGAAAAGTGAACAACGATGGGAAAAGTTTTGGAGACATGGCAGTAAAAATTGACGATTTGCTGGAAAAAAGTACCATTGAAGTGGCGTTGAATGCAACACAGTTAACTTATAAAAAATTTGTAGCAAATAACGCAAAAGCAAGTGTAACATTGCTGCAGGATAGGTACATGATGAACAATGTGAGCATGCAGGCTGCAGGCGGTAGTATGAACATAAACGGGCAGTTGCTTAACACTTCAAATAATTACCATACAGCAAATATAAATGCTGATGTAAAAAATGTAGATGTAAAAAAACTTTTTGCATCGTTTAATAATTTCGGTCAGGATGGTATATCGTATGAAAACTTAGAAGGTCAGTTAACGGCCAAAGTAAATTCGGTCATTAATATAAAGGATAACGGAGAAGTATTGCCCTCGTCTGCAAACGGTGCTGTTAGTTTTTCCCTAAAAAATGGGGCGTTAAATAATTTTGAACCGATTAAGAAAATCCAGAATTTTATCTTTAAAAAACGTGATTTTGAAAATATTCGCTTTGCGGAGTTGAAAGATAAAATTAAAATAGAAAACGGCGGCTTTAAGTTTAACCGAATGGAAATACAGTCAACCGTTCTTACCTTATTTGTTGAAGGCGTGTATAGTAAAAAGGACGGTTCAGACCTAAGCATACAAATACCGCTTACTAACCTAAAGAAG
>JBJXGJ010000170.1:0-3199 GCA_046153805.1 Ferruginibacter sp.
GCGTCGTAATACAGGAAGTCCAGGATTTCGCCGAAATCCAGGTCGACGCCCGCACCCATGGAGATCACGCTGGAAAAACCGATGCCTGCCGCGGCGGCCCAGTCCACCAGCGAGGTCGCCACGGCGCCCGTGTAAAAGTGAATGGCGAAGTAGCTACTGAACCGGGTTATAAGGTGCAACCGACTGACGAAATTATTTACAATGGGAAGAAATTATTCGTCACCAAAAACCTTGTTTATATTCTGTTAAACAAACCTAAAGATTATATAACTACAACCGACGATCCACAAGGACGAAAAACCGTTTTGGAATTAATTAAACAGGCTACAGTTGAAAGGGTTTATCCTATTGGAAGATTGGATAGAAATACGTCAGGCGTTTTGTTACTTACAAATGATGGCGACCTTACGCAAAAACTGTCTCACCCGAGTTATGAGATTACAAAAATTTATGAAGTAAAGCTTGACAAGCCACTTACAAAGACTGATTTTGATAAAGTATTAGCCGGATTGATTTTGGAAGATGGTGCCGTTTATGTAGATAGCCTGGCTTACTCAGATCCAAAAGATAAATCAATCATTGGTATAGAAATACACAGTGGCAGAAACAGAATTGTGCGAAGGATTTTTGAGAGCATGGGCTACGATGTGAAGGGTCTGGACAGGGTTATGTATGCTGGCTTAACAAAGAAAAAGGTTGAAAGAAGCAAATGGCGTTACCTGAGTGAGAAAGAAATAAGGGTGTTGAAATACATGAACGAATCTAAACGTGGTGCCAAGAAAATAAAAGATGCAGCGACTGAAAAGCCAACTGTAAAACCAGAACTGGTAAATGATGATAAAAGAAAAGGAAAAGATTATACCAATCAGGAAATAGCAGCAGCACTTGGTGAAGAAATGGTAGCACCAGAAAAAGTAAAAAGAGAAAGAGAAGTGAAGATTCCGAAGCCAAGAAAATTTAAAACCCATTCAGAAAAGAAAGCAAGTAAAAATAATACGATTGGCAAAAAGTAAATATGATATCATTTTTGAAAATGATGATTTTGTTGCAATAAATAAGCCGAGTGGAATGCTGACCATTCCAGATAGAGAACAAACGGAAAAGTCGCTGAAAGAATATCTTACCGATAAATATGGAAGCATTTTTATTGTACATAGGTTAGATAAGGATACAAGTGGTTTAATTTTATTTGCAAAAAATGAAGCCACGCACAAATATTTGTGTAAAATTTTTGAAGAAAGAAGAGTTGAGAAGTTTTACCTAGGTGTTGTAGTTGGCTTATTACCTGAAGTGAAAGGATTAATAGATGCGCCCATTACTGATCACCTTACTCGTAAAGGTATGATGACAGTACATCGCAGCGGTAAGGAATCACAAACCGGTTATGAAGTGCTGGAATCGAACCCATATTTTTCTTTGGTATCTTTTCAGTTGTTTACAGGCCGTACCCACCAAATTAGGGTACACGCAAAAAATATTGGCAACCCGTTGGCTTGCGACCCTTTGTATGGTGATGGCAAACCGATTTTAATTTCTTCTATAAAGAAAAATTATAAACTCAGCAAGCAGGATGAGGAGGAAAAACCAATGATAAGCCGCCTTGCACTGCATTCATACAAATTAAATTTTGAAGATCTGCACGGCGTAAAAATGGAACTAACGACAACTGCACCAAAAGAATTTAGAGCATTGATGCAGCAACTAAAAAAGGGATAAATAATGTTATCTAAAAAAGCACGATATGGATTAAAAGCGCTTGGGTATCTCGCAGAAAAATATGGAGATGGTCCGGTGTTGATTGAAGATATTGCAGAAAAAAATGTATCCCAATAAAATTTTTAGAAAGTATTTTATTGCAGTTAAAACAACACAATATACTGGAAGGTAAAAAAAGGAAAGGCGGTGGCTATTACTTAACACAGCATCCTAAAAAAACTTCTATTGCAAGCGTGGTGCGCATTATAGGCGGCCCCATTGCATTGCTACGTTGTGTAAGTTTAATTTTTTATGAAAAGTGTGATGATTGCAATGAAGAAACTTGTGGGCTACATCGTACTATGACAATTGTGAGAGATGCAACTTTAAAAGTATTAGAAAAGAAAAACCTTTCAGACCTTTGTGATTTTTCATTAGCCTGATGAAGCTCTTTTTACTAGGTTTTTTCCAAAGCGGTTTTTTACTTCGTCAATACTTTTGTAGAGTTCCGTTTTCTTTTCTGTATTACTGAATAAGCTGGTCTGTATAACACTACCTGTAAGTTCGCTCAGCTTCACACCCAACAACCTTATTGGCTCTCCTTTTTTGTGAAGTTTTTTAAACAATGCTTTTACTATTGGAATGATATCATCATCAGCGCTGGTATAATCCATGGTGGTTTGTTTGGAGCTCGTATCAAAATTTGGATACCTAATTTTCACTGCTACACAACCTGCTACTTTTTCTTCCTTTCTTAATTCAAAGCAAATTTTTTCTGTAAATTTTACGAGTTCGCTGTTTATAAAAGCAAGATCAGAAACAGGTTCGCTAAATGTATTCTCTGTAGATATTGATTTTGATTCGTGGTAACAAGATACTTCGCTTAAATGAATGCCTTCACTTTTTTGTTTTAGATCTGTGCCCCATTTACCCAATCTTTCCTCTAAAATCTCAATAGGCGTTTCGTTTAATTGCTTGATGGTTTTCACGCCAATGTAAGCCAACACTTCCTGTGCATGTTTACCTACGCCAGGTATTTCATCTACACCAAGCGGTGCAAGAAATTCTTTTTCTTTACCAAAAGGCACTTGTAAAAAACCGTTTGGCTTTGCCTGGTTGGTAGCAATTTTTGCCATCATTTTGCTTGATGATAAACCAAATGAAATGGGCAAGTTCGTTTCCTTCACTATTTCGTTTCGTAAATTAATGGTCCATTGTAGTGGATCAAAAAATTTATCCATGCCCGTTAGGTCTATGTAAAATTCATCAATGGATGCCTTTTCAAACAACGGTGCTTTGGCTGCAATAATTTGTGTAACCCAACGGGAGTAACGACTGTATTCACCACGAGTGCCATGTACAAAAATTGCATTGGGGCAAAGCTGCCTTGCTTTGTGCGAAGGCATGGCTGAATGAATACCAAACTTGCGTGCTTCGTAACTACATGCAGCTACCACACCTCTTTCTCGCCCGCCAACAATTACAGGCTTGCCTTTTAAAGAAG